>NZ_JANJPM010000039.1:0-17107 GCF_026222585.1 Staphylococcus sp. SUC_1.2
TTTTGTAACATTTAAGTTACTGTTTTGGAATTAACGTTGACATATTGTCATTCAGTTTTCAATGTTCATTTAAAGCAATTACATTTATTAATTATATCAATAATCTTTATATCATGTCAAGAACTTTTTAAATTTTATTTTATTCAAAAATCCTTCTGTTCAAAACTTAATTGATTATTTCAACAAATAATATCTTATATTGTCTTGCAAAGTTTTTCAATAGTCAAAATTACACTTTCTTAACATTAATTTAATGAAATTAATTTCTGAAACAAGAAAGTTTACATTCGTTTTTGACGACTTTTATATAATAGCAAGTTTGCAAAGGAGCGTCAATCATTTTTGTATCATAATAATGGCTAAATTTTCACCTCTAATGTATTGTTTTGAATTAAGAGTATAATTTACATATTTTTTAGCATTATTTTGTCGAGAGATCTATTTTTAATACTAGTGTATATGATTTTCGTGCTTAATAAATCATTTAAAGTGTGTTTATTTTTCACTTATAGCTAGATTAATAAAAAGAGGCTGGGACAAAATAAAATGTCTCAGCCTCTTTTATCATTTTGTCAGTAGCTGACTGATTTGAAAATGCGCTTGAATCAAGCTTTTTTCAAACCTAGTCATCCTTGCCGGGGTAGGACAACGAAATAAATTTTGAGAAAATATTATTTCTGTCCCACTCCCACTATTTCTTCCATTCTATTATTCTTCTTTATCTTTGCATTCTTTACAAATACCATATATTTCCATACGGTGATGTGTTACGTCGAACTCTGTGATATGCTGTGCAAGTTGTTCAACTTCATCAAGTTGAGGATAATGGAAGTCTACAATCTTGCCACATTTCTCACAAATAACGTGATAATGATTATGAGTATTAAAATCAAATCGACTTGATGCATCTCCATATGTTAACTCTTTAACTATGCCAATACTTTTAAACACTCTTAAATTATTATATATAGTCGCAACACTAATATTTGGAAAATCAGGTGAAAGTGCTTGATAAATTTCATCCGCAGTTGGATGTGAATGAGATGCAATGAGATAACGAATGATGGCTTGACGTTGTGGTGTGATTCTTACACCAGCTCTTCTTAGGGCTGCAATTGACTCTTCTAACTCATGATCAATAGACTCCAGTTCTGCACTCATATGATTCACCACTTTCTACTTAATAATAATTATTACTTGATATTAATATAACTGTTTCAAAAGTGTGATGTCAATAAGTACGAACGATTTCCGTTAATAACCTTTATATAAATCGACTCTATTCTCAATTACATCATTTTTATTGAGAAAATCATTCAAATTCCTCTCAAATAGTTTTGTAGCATCACTTTTTATATTTTTGTCATTTCCTGTTATATGTGCTGTAATCGTCACATTATCTAATTTATATAATTCATTGTTTGCATCTAATGGTTCATTTTCAAATACATCTAAATATGCATGGCGAATTAAGTTATGATTTAATACTTTTATGAGTATTTTTTCCTCAACAATTGTTCCTCTACCTACATTAATAAATAAACATTTATCATTCATAATTTTGAAATGTCTTTCCGACAATAAATGATATGTTTCTTGAGTTTCAGGTAATGTATTAATAATAATATCAGCTTTATTTAAATGTGATTCTAAATCTTCTATTGTATAAATATTATCGAAACCATCTTTATGATGACCGGATTTACTTATACCGATTATTTCCAATTCAAACGGTTTGAGTAATTTGACGGTTTGTTGAGCTAACGATCCTGTTCCTAGTATTAATACTTTTTCATCGCTCAATCGTTTACCAGTTAGTTTAGAATCATACACTTTATTTACTTGATTAACATATGATGTGCGCATTTTCTTATAGTCATTAAGTATGAAGGATAAAACAAATTCTGAAACTTGTTTAGCCTGTATTCCCCTAGTATTAGTTAAAATAATATTTCTTTCTTTAATAACTTCTAATGGTAGATTATTAACACCTGTAGCATACCAGGAGATCCATTTTAAGTTTGGACAAGCATTAATAAAGTTCTTATCAACGCCACTATCATAGCCAATCAATATCTCTAATTCATTTTTAAGTTCTGTCGGTATATCTACTGCTTTCTTGAAAAAATAAAATTCTAAATCCGGGTAGCTGTTTATAAGTGAAGCTTCTATTTCTCCTAATCGCTTTAAACTAACTATTTTCATTGATTTCACCCCAAAATTTGATTTAGTTCTTCAATTTGTGTTTTTACTTTAACCTTTTCAATGACATCGATGATAACGCCATCCTCATCAATAATAAATGTTGTGCGAACAATACCCATAGATTCTTTACCAAATGATTTTTTCAATTGATAGACACCTATTGCTTTAGATAATTGAAAATCCTCATCAACTAATAAATCAAAATTAAGATTATGTTTTGCAATAAAATTTTGATGTTTTTTCTTAGTATCACCACTGACTCCATATATTTGAACATTCAAGTCATTAAATTGTTCTATGTTGTCTCTAAAGTCACATGCTTCTGTTGTACAAGTTGGAGTATTATCACGTGGATAAAAATAAATAATTGTTTTGCTTCCTTTTATTGTCTCATTAGTAATCCATTCACCATTCTGATTTTCTAATTTAAATTCTGGAAATTTTTGTCCCTTTTTAAGCATCATATCACCTATTTCTTAATTATATTAATTATATGATACGATAGTAAGGAATAATATTAAAATAAGAGAGGTTGAAATAAGATGAAATTCACTGAGAGTGAACGTCTACAACAATTGTCAAATGAATATATTTTGGGTGGCGTTAATTCACCATCACGCTCTTATAAAGCAGTTGGTGGAGGTGCTCCTGTTGTAATGCGCGAAGGACATGGCGCATACTTGTATGATGTTGATGGCAATAAATTTATTGATTATTTACAAGCATATGGTCCTATTATCACAGGTCATGCTCACCCTCATATAACTAAAGCTATTCAAGATCAAGCAGCTAAAGGTGTACTTTATGGCACGCCAACAGAATTAGAAATTGAATTTAGTAAAAAATTACGAGAAGCTATTCCGTCACTTGAAAAAATACGATTCGTAAACTCTGGAACTGAAGCAGTTATGACAACGATTCGTGTTGCTAGAGCTTATACAAAGAGAAATAAAATTATTAAATTTGCAGGTTCCTATCACGGTCATTCTGATTTAGTATTAGTAGCTGCTGGTAGTGGTCCATCACAATTAGGATCTCCTGACTCTGCAGGTGTTCCTGAAAGTGTCGCTAAAGAAGTAATTACAGTACCGTTTAATGATATTGAATCATATAAAGAAGCTATGAAACATTGGGGAGATGAAGTAGCTGCTGTGCTAGTTGAGCCAATTGTTGGTAATTTTGGAATGGTTGAACCACAACCAGGTTTCTTGGAAAAAGTTAATGAAATTACTCACGATTATGGTGCATTGGTGATTTATGATGAAGTTATTACTGCATTCCGCTTCCATTATGGTGCAGCCCAAGATCTATTAAATGTATACCCAGACTTAACTGCATTCGGAAAAATAATTGGAGGTGGCCTTCCAATTGGAGGCTATGGTGGCCGACAAGATATCATGGAACACGTTGCCCCATTAGGTCCGGCATACCAAGCTGGAACGATGGCAGGTAATCCACTTTCTATGAGAGCAGGTATCGCATTACTAGAAGTACTAGAACAAAATGGTGTTTATGAAAGATTAGATCAATTAGGAAAACGACTTGAAGATGGTCTATTAGAGCTAATTGATAAACATAATATTACAGCAACTATTAATAGAGTATATGGCTCTTTAACACTTTACTTCACAGATGAAAAAATCACACATTATGAGCAAGTTGAGAATTCAAATGGAGAAGCATTTGCTAAGTTCTTTAAATTAATGTTGAACCAAGGTATTAATTTAGCTCCATCAAAATTTGAAGCATGGTTCTTAACTACAGAGCATACTGAAGAAGACATTGATGAGACACTTAAAGCTGTTGATTATGCGTTTAGTCAAATGAAATAGTAAATTTATAACCTACAATAAAGGAGCGTGAATTATAACGTTGCCTTTATTGTAGTTTTTTTATTAATCAAAACAAAAACTTGTATCTATTCAGTCTTCAAGTGTATACTAGTTTAAAATATTATTATAAAAAATATATTTAAAGGAGCGTTATAGTTGAGGCTAGGAGCTCGTATACTAAAGACTGGTATTGCAATTATTCTTGCTTTGTTTATAGCGTCATTCTTACCTGATAATGTCGGTTTAAAATCTGTAGCAGGAATTAGTGCGATTGTTGCTATGCAACCTAATATCTACCGTTCTATTAAAACTATTTCAGAACAAGCTACAGGTAATGTCATTGGTGCTTTATTAGCAGTCATAATGGTGACAATATTTGGGAAGAATATCGTTATTATGGGTGTTACTGTCATTTTATTAATTGCCATCTTATATAAATTAAATTTAGCACACGTTGCTACATTAGCTGGCGTAACAGCGCTTATTATAATGGGACAACATACTGGGTCATTCTATGTCACTGCAGCATTTAGATTTATACTAGTAATGATTGGTGTTGTCAGCGCTTCTGTAGTTAACTTAATATTTTTGCCACCCAAATTTGAAACTAAGATATATCACAACTCAGTGAATATTGCTTCTGATATTTTCATTTGGTTTAAACTCGTATTAAATGACGCATCTGACTATCATCAGATAAAAGAAGATGGAGAACAAATTGAATCACGTATATCAAAACTCGAACAGATTTTTAATTACTATAATGAAGAAAAAGCATTAACTAGAAAGGCTGCCTTCCAACAAAATAGAAAGAAAATCTTATTTAAAGAAGTTGTAGGCACTACAAGACAAGCTTATGAAGTACTAAATCGTATGGCTAGATATCAGAATGATCTTCACAATCTAAATTACAATTTAATTTTCCAGATAAAATTAGAATTAGATTCATTAACAGCCTATCACGAACAAATTTTAAAAAGCTTGTCGAAAAAAGCTCGTTACAATGTGGAACATTTTGATAATCAAATCATGAATCCTCAAAAGAAAGACCTAATGGATGCTTTTCAACAACAGTTAATTCAAAACCCTTATCAAGTAGAATATTCATATTCAAATATCATGCAAATCATTGCTACAATAGAAGAATATCGTTATTATTTAGAACATTTAGATCGATTAAGATTAAGTTTCTTCACTTATCACCGCAATGACACTGATATAGATATTGCTGATGAGGATTTTGATTTATAACAAAAAAATGGGGTTACGAAGCTTGTAAAATTTTCTTTATGAAATTCTCTTTGCTGACCCCCGACCACTCCGGCAAGGTTGACTAGAATTAAAAAAGATTGTTACAAGTGCATTTTTAGCCAGTCAACTACTGCCAATATATATTTGAAGCCTGAGGCATTGAATTATGCCACAGGCTCATTTTTTTACTATAAATTTTGTATACTATATAAATGCTCATAAGCACCTTGTTTTTCAATCAACTCTTTGTGCGTTCCTGTTTCTACTATTTCACCGTTTTGCATTACAATTATTTTATCTGCATGTGTAATTGTTGATAGTCTATGCGCAACAATGAGTGTAGTTCTGTCTTTACTTAATACATCTAATGCTTCCTGTATAATTGCTTCGCTTTCTAAATCTAATGCTGATGTGGCTTCATCTAAAATTAAAATTGGTGGATTATTTAAAAAGATTCTTGCAATTGAGAGACGTTGTTTTTGACCACCAGATAATTTTACGCCTCGCTCCCCTACTTCAGTATCATAGCCATCATGAAGATTCATTATAAATTCATGCGCATTTGCCATTTTAGCCGCTTCAATAACTTCTTCTTCAGTAGCATCTGGGCGACCTAGTAAGATATTTTCTCTCACTGTATCTGAGAAAAGAATATTATCTTGTTGGACTAGACCAATTTGATTTCTTAAACTACCAGTAAGAAAATCTTTAACATTATAATCATCTATTAATATTTCACCTTCAGACACATCATAGAAGCGAGGTATCAAGTTAATTAAGGTTGACTTACCACCACCACTCATACCAACAAAAGCTACTGTATCACCTTTATTAATATTAAGATTTATATCTTTTAGTATAGTTGATTCATCTTCATTGTATTTAAAACTTACATTCTTCAACTCAATATGTCCTTGTTTAATTTCAATAGGTTGAGCGCCAATACCATTTTTTATATCATAATCTTCATCCATCAATTGGAATACTCTATCCATTGATGCAAAACTTTGAGTTAGTGTCGTAAAAGAAGAAACCAATCTTCTCAGTGGTCCGAATAATTGTTCCAAGTATCCTACAAATGCAGCAAGTGTACCAACAGTGATTGAACCATTAATGGCTAAATAGGCACCGAAGCCAATGACGATAATTGGTCCTAAATCTGTCACAGTATTAATTGCTGCAAATGAGTAGGCATTCCATGACGTATGTTGAAATGCTCGATTTAAGAAATGTTGGTTTTTATGATCAAAGTTTTTAGCTTCATTATCTTCTATCGCAAAACTTTTAATGACGGACATACCTTGTACACGTTCATGTAAAAAGCCCTGTACTTCAGCTAAAGCTTGCGAACGTTTACGAGTCAATTTTCTTAAACGACCGAAGAAGAAATACACTGTCAAAATATAGAATGGAAAGATGAATATAGCTGCGAAAGTTAACTTAACATCTAGGAAAAACATGATGGATAGTGCAATGACAATTGTTATACAATCTAACCATATGTTCATTAAACCGGTTAAAATAAAATCTTTAGTTTGTTCTACGTCATTTATCACTCTTGAAATAACTTGCCCTACCTGATTGTTCGCATAAAATCTAGCACTTAAAGCTTGCAAATGATTATATAATTGTTTTCGAATATCATATAAAATCTTGTTACTCGTCCATTGTGCAAGATATTGACGTAAGTATTCAATTGGTGGTCTCACAATCAAGAATATAAATAAAGCTATGCCGATAGCTACACTTAGATGTTGAAATTTTTCATTCGTAGAAAGTGCACTATTATTAATAACGCCATCAATTGCATATTTGATAAGTAAAGGAATTAACATAGGAATGCCGAATTTTATAATCCCGATAATTATCGTCGCTATTATACGATATTTGTAAGGTTTAACAAATTCTAAATAGCGTCGTATCATACTAGTCCCCCCTATAATTTTCAATTCAATTTTTTAGAAAATTAATAGAGGTTGAAACTTTCAATTGCAAGCATTTCCTTTTGCAACTTTAAAGTAAATTCAACCTCTGCTTATTATTACTCAAGTACTATAAAACATATATGTAGCAATTACATCTTTTATGCTTAGTAATTTCTAATTTTTTTGTAACGCTCTTTCCAAACTTTTATAAAATCAGGGGCGAACGGACCTTTCTTTTGTTCTATCCACTGCTGTAAAATATCTACATTACGGCGTAAAATAACATCGATATCGTGTGGATAATTCATCTGATTCATATGTTGTTCATACTCATCTTCATCTAGCAGATGATATTTACCATTAGGATAAACTTTAATGTCTAAATCATAATCAATATATTTCAAAGCTTCTTCATCACAAACGAATGGTGATGAAAGATTACAATAGTAATAAATACCATCTTCTCTAAACATACAAATAACGTTAAACCAGAATTCTGAGTGAAAATAAACGATTGCCGGTTCTCGAGTAATCCACGTGCGACCATCACTTTCAGTAACTAAAGTATGATCATTTCCACCGATAATAACATGATCTGTTCCTTTTAAAATCGTCGTTTCTGACCATACTCTATGAATATTACCATCGTGTTTGTAACTTTGAATTTTTATATTTTCGCCTTCTTTAGGTATGGATTCTTTTACCATACTCCACACCACCCTTTTAGTAATTTTCGCACTTTAGATTATATCATAATTTTAATTAAGTCTTTAAAGAAGCGTTACTATTTTTAATATAGCTTCCAAAAATTACTTATAAATTTAAGTTTTCAACCATTTATATGTTTATATATTTTATCCATTGATACAGGTAATGTATATTCATCACGGCGATTTAAATTCATCCACTCAAGTTTATAGTCTTCCATCATTTTTTTAGAAAGAGATACTGTCTCAATTACACTAAATACACTAATATCCCAAGTCATATGAGTGAATTGATGTTTAAGCTTAAATACTATTTCCTCAGCTATTGACAGTGACATTCCTAATTTATTCTCTAATTGTTCCAATGTATTTGGTGCTTCAAACATAGGAAATTGCCACATACCATTTAACAATCTCTCTTGTCGTTGCTCAATTAAATATTCCCCTTTTGCATTTCTAAGTAAAAACACATGTTGCTGAATCGTTTTCTTCTTTATGTTTTTAGTTTTTACTGGTAAATCTAGCACAGTGCCTTCTTTGAAAGCACTGCAATTGTCTTGAACAGGACAGAACAAACACAATGGGTTCTTAGGTGTGCAAACTAATGCGCCTAATTCCATCATTGCTTGATTGAAAGTACCTGAATGATGATAAACATAGGGCTGTAATTCTTTTTCATATGCTTTTCGTGTTGATTGCAATTTAATATCTCGTTGATCATTATTTAATCTAGACCATACTCGAAAGACATTACCATCAACGGTTGCTAAAGGTTTATTAAACGCTATACTCAATACAGCTGCTTGTGTATATGGACCAACGCCTTTAAGTTTTCCAAATTGATCTGGTGTTGAAGGAACGACGCCTTTGTATTCAGATGCCACTTCTTTTACAGCAGTATGAAAGTTACGTGCACGGCTATAATAACCTAAACCTTCCCAATATTTAAGCACTTCATCTTCATTTGCCTTACTCAAGTCTTCTATAGTTGGAAAACGGCTAATAAACTTGTGATAGTAGTCAATAACGGTTTTAACTTGTGTTTGTTGAAGCATAACCTCACTTAACCAAATATAATAAGGATTAGAAGTCTCACGCCAAGGCATTTCTCTTTGATTTTCATTAAACCACTTTATTAAATTCTTTTTAAATGTAGATTCATTTAACATACTTACATCCTTTCCACTCTCATTATTTATTTCATCTAATCGGTTTATAGCAAACTAATAGTATTTTAATAAGTTTCTTAATTTCGTTATTTCAATTTTTAGATTATAATATATATTAAATTAACATGAAAAGAGTGAACGTTATGGATACAGCCACGCATATAGCAATAGGTGTTGGATTAACTGCTCTAGCTAGTCAAGATCCAGCTATGGCAAATACTATGGCAGCTACTGCTACAACATTAATTGCCGGATCGTTAATTCCAGATGGTGACACCGTTTTAAAATTGAAAAATAACGCCACATATATTTCACACCATCGTGGTATCACTCATTCTATACCATTTACAATTTTGTGGCCTATATTGATCACATTTATTATTTATGTTTTATTCCCAGGAGTAGATACAACGCATATATGGTTATGGGCACAGTTAGCAGTATTTTTACATGTATTTGTTGATATATTTAATTCTTATGGTACTCAAGCTTTGCGTCCACTCACAAACAAGTGGATTCAATTAAGTGTTATTAATACTTTCGATCCAATCATATTTATTATACTTTGTGTAGGGATTGTCGTTTGGTTATTCGGTGTACATCCATTCATAGTATTCTTTCCAATTATTGGTATACTCATCATTTATTATATTATTCGTTTCAAAATGCAGAGTATCATTAAAAAGCAAGCATTAAGCCAGATTAAAGCACAACATAATCCTGTTAAAATATTTGTGGCACCTACGATGAAATTCATGGAATGGCGCGTTGCTATTCAAACTGAAGAACATGATTATGTTGGAAGAGCATTTGGTCGAAATGTTGTCTTTAGTGATAAAGTTAAACGACAGAAATTTTCTCCAGACACTCTACTCTGGCAGATTAAAAGTAATAAAGACATTAGAACATTTCTGAACTTCTCATCAATTTATCGATGGCAAACTCGTAAGCTAGATGACGACACTACAGAAGTTCGTCTAATAGATTTACGCTATTTAAATAAAGGGCATTATAGTTTTGCTGCAATAGCACATGTCGATAATGATAACAATATAGATCACTCATATATTGGATGGGTTTTCACTGAAGAAAAATTACAAAAAAAATTATATTCTAAATAATTTTTAAAAAGAGTGAACCAGAACCATAAACTACACTATGATTCTGATTCACTCTTTTATTTATTTTTTGTCGCAATTATATTAGAAGAATATTTATATTTTGAATGTGCTACATATCTCATAAGCATAAAATTAATTGCTCCAATCGTTACTATTATTAAAATAAAATAGATATGATATGAAATATTATACATATTCACTACACCATAAATCGTAGAAGTCGCTAATCCATCAATTAAATAAAACAGAGGATTTAACTTTAACAATTGAATCATTAAATTCTCATTTGCAGAAGGAATAAAAATAATAGGTACTATAAAAAAGTTTATAACTACAGCTAACCAGAATATCATAGTCATATTTTTATATATAATATCTAACAATCCTAAAGTAACAGATATGAATATTATAAATAGAATCATCATTATATAAAATACAATAAATGCAGTGAAAGATGCATCGAAATTCACTGGTTTAAACAATAAAGTAATAATTGATAATATACAACAAATAGAACTTCCGATAAGTGCGTTCGCAACTGTTGTTATCAATGGTGTTGATTGAAACGACTTAGTTATTAAATAATCTTGACTATACTCTTTAAAAGATTTAAAAATTGTTGCAAACATTGTAGCAAATGTAATCATAGCAACAATTCTATATAACCACCTAGCTTTACTAATATCTTCAATCTCGATAAACGACAACGTAATTAGTGCTATTAATACTAAGACAAGTTCAGCAATGAAGAGAATTGCAAACCGTTTCCAAGTATCTATTATACGTTGCTTAGTAAACTTTATTAGTGATGGGAAAAGTTTTATATATAATAAAATGTTATCTATCATTTTTACACCTACAATTCAATGTATATCCACTTACTATTTTTCATATCCGCGATTAAATATCCATCACCTGACTTAACAATCCATAAATCTTGATTAATATGATATTTATCTTTAAGTTCGTCTTTATTAATTATTGGAAAAACAAATCCTGTTAATTTATCTTGATCATTAAATAACATTTCTACTGGTTGTTGCGTTACTCCTACAACATATCTAGAATCCTTATTGGGAACAAGTGTTTTTTTAACTCGATCATGTTTTTTATGTAAATGGCTATTATAATAATCTACAAAATTACTATAATTTGATTTCATATATGGAGATAATTTTTTAAATGAATGCGACTCATATAAAGCTGCTGGGTTAAAATATTGTAGTTTATGTTTTTCTACAACATAATCTTGATTATCGATATTAACACGGTATTTTTTTGAATTTTCACCTGTTATTGTTAAAAATGCGTATTTAGGAACTTTTGTATTAGAATCACCATTTAACGTTATCGAGTCGTCTAATACGATTCCATATGCCAATTTTTCCTCAATTGGGTCTTTATTTTCAACTTTCTTTTGAGCTTCTATTATAGGAACATCAAAGCGTCCAATGTTGTTAACGACTAATGCTCCAACGATGGCCAAACAAATCAAGCTTGCAATTAAAATCGTCCAAAACCTCACGACAAAATCAGGAACTTTCGCATGTCTATATCTTTCTGCTCTTTTAAAGTTATAGCTCATTTCAGGGAGTCTACTACGACTTTCTTTCCAATCTAAATCAAAATTTTGCTGTTCTTCATCATTTCCTATACTCATTCGATCTTGCTCATGTTCTTTAAACACAGGTAAAACTTGATTTAGTGAACCTTCCATCCTCACTTGGCCATGTGAAATCCATGCTACATAATTACTTACTTTTTCAACTTTTTCAAGATCATTATCGATGAATACTAACGAATTATTATCGTTAACATAGTCTTTCGATAATTGTTTTGCTTTTTCTAAAAAATCTTCATCAAGATGTTCAATGATATGGTTCAAAATAATCAATTCTTTTCGACATACACGTGCAATGCTTAAGATTAATTGTGCAAAATCAGAATGACTAAGCATATTTATATTAAACGTAGACTTATCATCTAAATGTGCAAATTTGATAATTTGATCAACACTGTGTGATGTTGTTTCGTAAGAAAATAATCTTTGAATTTCTTTTACATATTGTCGCACTGTTAAATGTATTAAATGTTTGTCTTTTATATCACCATAATAAGTAGAGACCGATTTATTAATTTTACCTCTATCAGGTTTAATGTCACCAGCAATTATCCTACCTAATAAAGTTTTAGAAGCCCCCGGCTCGCCAATAATGGCTAAAGCCTCACCTTGATATATATGTAGTGAAATATTGTTTAATTCTATGTCTTCTGCGGCATAACCAAATGGTAAATACCACTTTCTATTTTTCTTACTTCTATAATAATGCGTGACATTGAGCATTTTTAAGACTATTGAACTTCCCATTCATGTTACATCCTTCTAAATTTTTAATAAAGCGAGTGGCAATCCTTCTTCAGGGATCTTACTATTAATTCTATATCCCCATGCAAATACACCTTTTAATCGTTCGACTTTGAAGTATTGGTCGCTTCCATCATTAAGTTTATACATTCTACCAAGCACTACCTTAGTACGATCGACTAAGTAACTTTCAGCAATGATGACTTTACTTTGATATACATCGTACTCATTCATGATGCCATTCATTTCAGCTTTACGCATTTTTTCTTTATATGTTTGTATTTCATGTCTTAATTCTTGCTCAGACATTTCACTTAGCTTTTTATCATTCATCTAAAATACCACTTTCTTCTAATTTTGATTTAATTTTATCATATTTATATCCTTTTCTCATAAGTGACTCTATCGTCTTCATTACTAATTGTTGTCCGTCATACTTACGTCTTTGCTTTGTATATACTTTTTCAAGATCTTTTTGCAATAAATCATCTAATATATTTTCATCTTGTTCAAAATTTAATTCAGCTATTGCCTGTTGTACAACATCCATAGAATATCCTTTTTGAATTAGACTTTGAAGTACCTTTTGACGTATTTTAATTTCAGGGCCTTTTTTAGTTTTCATAATTTTTTTGGCAACCTCAATAACTGCTTCAAATGATTGCTCTTCTTCGTAAATCGGAACATATGTATTTATAATATTAGGTTCAATTCCAACTTGATATAATTTCTGTCTAAAAATTTCAGGACCTTTGTCAGTAGTGTTTATCATCGTATTCTTTAAGCTTTCAGCATAATCTTCATGGTTAATATACGATTCTCTGTAACAATAATCTATAACTTGTTGGATTGCTATGTCACTTATTTCATTTTGTTGCAAATGTTGTCGCACTTCTTTTTCAGTTCTTTTTTTATATGATAAGTATTGGATTGCCATATTAATACCTAAACGATAATGCTCATATTTTTGAATATTCTCCATATCTGATGGCTCAAGAATTTGACCTTTTTTTAAATTGAACCTTACAAGTGTATCAATATCTATTCCCATTTCAAATACTTCATCTAAGAATAAATTAAATCGCTCTTTATTATTCTTTTGTACTTCTATTTTCGTAATTTTTGTCATACACCCACCACCTTCACTTATAAATATGTTCTCTATTAACTCATTCAGTTTAAGATATTCTAACAAACATTATTTTATATCACTTATCGCATTACACAAAATGTTTTACCTATATAAAAAGTCCTCATAAAGTTCATTTATATAATGAATACTTTATGAAGACTAAATTATAATTACGAATTTTGTCTGTACGCATGCAAAACAAATCAATAGTTATTTAGTTGACTTAATGCCTCTTGATATTGGCTATCAGATATATATTCTTGTTGTTTCATTTTTTCAAGGTTTGTTTTAATTCTATTTTTAAAGTTATCAGACATATTACTTATATCATAAACACTAGGTGCATTGACCTTACTAGCTAATATCGCACTTTGTAATACTGTAATTTGAGACATACTATCACTATTTTTATTTACTGTCGTACCAAAATAGTAATTGGCGGCACTTTCGATTGTATATTGATCGCTACCGTAATAAATGTTATTTAAATAGAAACTCAATATTTCATTTTTACTATATTGTTGTTCTACTTTATGTGCTACAAACAATTCTTTTAATTTTCTAGTGAAAGAACGTTCATTATCATAATAATAATTTTTCACAGTTTGTTGCGTAATTGTACTTCCACCTTGAACATCTCTATCCCCAATCGTTGAAAACAATGCTCGTGTTGTACCTTTTACATCAAAACCGTGGTGTTTATAAAAACGTTCATCTTCCATTGAAATAAATGCACCTTTTACATAATCAGGCATATTGTCTGCAGATACATAACTGCTTTTATTTTCAATAGTTTTAAGGTCATCAACATTTGCTCTAGAAGATAAGTAATACATTAATCCGATAAACAATGCAAATATGAAGACAAATATAATAAACAGACGTAAAAATATACGTTTATTCTTTTTCTTTTTAGGTGGTTTACCTACAGGTTGATAATACGTATTGTAATGTGGTTCATTACGGTATTGTGAATGTCTCTCAGGCGAGTTGTTCATTCTTTGGCTTCTTTTCATGCGGTAGCTCCTTTACTTAAACTCACTCTATATTTGAGAGTTTAACAGTAGTTCTTATAATAAGCCATACTTAAAGTGAAAAATCGGTCCCAGGGTGTATGAGAATATATGGCTATGAGACCTATATCTGAAGTTAAGTCATTAAATTACTATAACTAAATTTTTGAATACAAAAAAGAACCGAGAAAAGACATATTAAAGTCTCTTCTCAGTTCATTAAATATTGCGAATTTGTAAAATTGACGTATAAGAATATATCGAATAATATTCAAGCTTTACATCAACAAGATTTATGCTTGAAGTTGTTTAACAATTTCTCTGTTAAAATCGTCTAAGTCATCTGGTGTACGACTAGTTACGATATTTTTATCAACTACAACTGATTCATCTACTACGTTTGCACCAGCATTTGATAAATCTTTACGTACATTAAGTACAGCTGTTAACGTGCGTCCATTTAAATCATCAGTATCAATTAATATTTGAGGTCCGTGGCAAATTGCAAATGCTGGAACATCATTTTTAGTGAAGTATTTAGCAAACGTACCATATCGACCTTCTGCATCTCCGCGAAGATGGTCTGGTGAGAATCCACCTGGTATTAGAAGTCCATCATAATCTTCTGGTTTAGCATCAGCAATACTTACGTCTACAATAACTTTTTCACCATGCTTACCTACTACTTCAGCATTTGCAGTATCACCAATGATTTCTGTTTCAAAACCAGCTTCTTCAATTGCTTCTTTAGGGCTAGTTAATTCAATATCTTCAAATTCATTTGATAAGATAATTGCTACTTTTTTAGTCATGTATTAATCACCTTTCTTGTTCGAATTATATTTATTATATAGACGAAATAGAAGGATATTAAACATAGTTGAACTTAAACGGCTATTATTTAGTTAGACACTTGCTTTACTTTTTCTTCTAATTGATCTAGTAAGCCAATCCATTCATCAATGTCTTCAACACTTACTTCATCAGGATTAACATGATCAATATCTTCTAAGAATTTTGATAATCTCGTTTTAATTTGTTCCATTGTTTGTTGTTCATTCATAAATGTTTCTCCTTTTTTATATGAGTTTATTTAACAATACGTTAATTTTATCCTAACAGAATTTGACAAAAAGGGATATAATCTTAATAATGTTTACTGTACTTTTGCAACGAATAGAGGAATTTTTTAGTTTAGGAGTAATAAATATGTGGATGACAAATCAGAAAAAACCCATTTCAATTTCAAATGATCCTTGGGAAACTTATAACGATATTGAAGACTACGGACAGTTGACGTTGAGTAATATAGAATTTACAACCACAACGCTATGTAATATGAGATGTAGCCATTGTGCAGTTGGTTATACATTACAAACCAAAGATCCGGATGCATTACCTATGGATATTATTTATCGTCGTTTAGATGAAATACCTCAATTAAGAACAATATCAATCACGGGCGGAGAACCAATGTTCTCAAAGAAATCAATTAAAAATATCGTTAAACCCTTATTAAAATACGCGAAAGATCGAGGTATTTATGTTCAAATGAATTCTAATTTAACGTTGCCACAAGATCGTTATTTAGATATCGCGGAATACATAGATGTTATGCACATTTCACATAATTGGGGAACTATACAAGAATTTACTGATGTTGGCTTTGGCGCCATGAAAAAACAACCACCTTTAAAAGCAAAATTAAAATTATATGAACAGATGTTAGACAATGCGAGCACCCTATCAAGTCAAGGTATGTTTGTATCAGCTGAAACGATGTTAAATCAGAGTACTTTACCTTACTTAGATAAAATTCATAAAGAAATCGTTAATGATATGAAATGCAGTCGTCATGAAGTTCATCCTATGTACCCAGCGGATTTCGCAAGTCAATTAAATGTGCTTTCTCTAAAAGAAATGAAACAAGCAATTCATCATTTATTAGATATTCGAGATGAGAATGTATGGATGCTGTTTGGTACGTTACCTATCTATCCATGTATTAATGACGAAAATGATCAAGCACTATTACAACGCTTAAGAGATGCAAAAAATGTGACAACACGAAATGATCCAGATGGACGAAGTCGCTTAAATGTAAATGTGTTTAGCGGAGATGTCATTGTAACAGACTTTGGAGATGAAAATGGTACCATCTCAAATATAAAAACAGACAAATTGACTGATGTATTTAATAAATGGCTCACTTCAGATTTAGCAAAATCGTTAAATTGTCATTGTGAGGCATTTCATTGTTTAGGCCCTAATGTATTAGTGAAAAACATGTATTATCCAAACACTGATTTCAAACAGAAAGAAATAGAAATGCACACAGAAAATATTTTTAGTTAAGCATCAATAATTCACATATATCTATAAACTAA
>NZ_JANJPM010000040.1:0-17029 GCF_026222585.1 Staphylococcus sp. SUC_1.2
TCTTTATTAGGCATTGTTTGTCTTTGATGGAAATGTATAGATAAGACGACACCTATACCAACCATTAAACTCCATAGTGAACTACCGCCGTAACTAATAAAAGGTAGTGGTATACCGGTAATAGGTAGTAATTGGATTGTCATACCTATATTTTGTAATATATGGAAAACAAGTAGTGATACATAGCCTATGATAAATATTTTGCTGAATGGAGATTCAACTTTCGTAGCAAGTCGAATTAAATGAAAAATCAAGGCTAAAAAGATGAGTAGTAAAACTACAGCGCCTAAAAATCCCATTTCTTCTCCAACTACTGAGAATATAAAATCTGTATGATTTTCAGGAATGTAAACCTCACCATGATTAAATCCTTTACCGAATAATTGACCAGACCCAATCGCTTTTAAAGATTCAGTTAAGTGATAACCGTCTCCAGCACTATATGAATATGGATCCAACCAAGAATTAATTCGTCCCATTTGATACATTTTCACACCTAGAAGGCTCTCAATTAACGTTGGTTTATAAATGATAGCTAATATAATAGTTCCTCCAAAAACAAAAGCGACTATAAATAATGGTGCTAAAATTCTCCATGTAATACCGCTAACTAACATTATACCGATAATAATAGCGCAAATCACAAGCGTTGTACCTAAGTCATTTTGTAATAAGATTAAAGCCATTGGAACTATTGAAATTCCTATGATTTTAAAGAACAAGACTAAATCAGTTTGAAAAGATTTATTAAAAGTAAAACGATTATGGTTAGAAACGCTCTTTGCTAATGCTAGAATTAAGATGACCTTCATAAATTCTGAGGGTTGAATACTTACTGGTCCAAATGAATACCAACTTTTAGCACCATTAATGATTGGTGTAATAGATGTTTCAGGTAATATGAGTAAACCGATAAGTAGTACACAAAAGATAAAATAAAGAATATATGTATTATTTCTAATCTTTTTAGGTGAAATAAGCATAATAACTAATGCGATAATGGCACCTAATATGTAATATATGATTTGGCGAATACTAAAGTTTGCACTATATTGTCCTCCACCCATAGCTGAACTAATCGTAGTAACACTTATAATGGCAAGTATGGTTAATAATGCTACAAGTATCCAGTCTATCTTACGTAGCCAATGTTTTGAAGGCTGTTGACGGGATGAATATTTCATGAGAAAACTCCTTAAATTCTTATAATCGAACGATTAATATTATATACAAATTTTACATGACTTTATATTAATTTGCTAGAAAATAACAGGCTGAATATAGAAAACTAAAAATTCTATCTAAAATTGTGTTTGAATTATGATTGGTAAATTAATCTAATATAAACCAAAAAAATTATTTAAACATAATTAGATTTAAGTTGATAAATGCAAAATCACTTTAGACTGTGATAATATTGTTTTTTAGAAAGCATAGTTTAAACTAAATAAAATTTATAAAATATTGATAGTTAACTAAAAAGAAAAAGTAAAAATGAATTGAAAGAGATATAGACATTTGTAAGAAGTTTAAATAACGTAATAGTTTAATACTTCTCATAAATGATTGAGTTATGATCTTTCTTAATGGAGGAACTACTTATGGTAAAAGAAAACATTTGTATCGTATATGGTGGTAAAAGTGCTGAACATGATGTTTCTAAATTGACTGCGCAAAATGTTCTTAATGCAATTGATAAAGAAAGATATTTAGTGGATATCATTTATATTACGAATGATGGCTTATGGAAGAAAAAAGAAAATATCACTGAGAAAATTAAAGAAATTGAATCCCTAAATATGACAGATATAGAAGCGGGCGAAATCACTATTTTGCTTAAAGAAAGTAGCAATGGTAAACCTTATGATGCAATATTCCCATTACTTCATGGCCCTAATGGTGAAGATGGTACAATTCAAGGGTTATTTGAAGTTCTTGATTTACCATATGTTGGAAACGGTGTACTAGCTGCATCAAGTTCAATGGATAAACTTGTCATGAAACAATTATTTGAACATAGAGGATTGCCTCAATTACCTTACATTAGTTTCTTAAGAAGTGAATATGAAAAATATGAGGGGAATATTATTAAACTCGTTAAAGATAAACTTACATATCCAGTATTCGTAAAACCTGCAAATCTTGGCTCAAGTGTAGGTATTAGTAAATGTAATAATGAGGATGAACTAAAATCAGGTATTGAGGAAGCTTTCCAATTTGACCGTAAACTCGTTATTGAGCAAGGTATTAATGCTCGCGAAGTTGAAGTAGCTGTATTGGGCAATGACTATCCTGAAACAACATGGCCAGGAGAAGTTATCAAAGATGTTGCATTCTATGATTACAAATCAAAATACAAAGACGGTAAAATCAGTTTACAAATTCCTGCAGAATTAGATGAAGAAGTGCAAATGACATTAAGAAACATGGCATTGGAAGCATTTAAAGCTACAGATTGTTCGGGATTAGTACGTGCGGATTTCTTTGTTACTGAAGACAATCAAATTTTTATTAATGAAACAAATGCAATGCCTGGATTTACAGCATTTAGTATGTATCCAAGTTTATGGGAGAATATGGGGTTATCTTATTCTGACCTAATCACAAAATTAATTGACCTAGCTAAAGAACGTCACGAGGATAAAAAGAAAAACAAATACACAATTGACTAAGAGAGGGATTCATAAATGATAGAAGTTACTTTACAGCAAATTCAGGAATGGATACCTTGTGATATTGATTCACAATATTTACGACAAACCATCAAAGGTGTGACGATCGATTCACGTGCAATCAAAACTAATATGTTATTTATACCATTTAAAGGTGAGAACGTAGATGGTCATTGCTTTGTTTCACAGGCGTTAAAAGATGGTGCTGGGGCTTCTTTCTATGAAAAGGGCCATGACATTGATGATAACGTGAAGGGACCTATTATATGGGTAGACGATACATTAATTGCGTTACAACAATTAGCTAAAGCATATCTTAAACATGTGAACCCTAAAGTAATAGGTGTTACTGGTTCAAACGGTAAAACAACTACAAAAGATATGATTGAGAGTGTATTACACACTGAATTTAAAGTAAAAAAAACGCAAGGTAATTACAATAATGAAATAGGCTTACCGTTAACTATTTTAGAGCTTGATTTAGATACAGAGATTTCAATATTAGAAATGGGTATGTCTGGATTCCATGAAATAGAATTACTTTCTAATATAGCAGAACCAGATATTGCTGTTATTACTAATATTGGTGAATCACATATGCAAGATTTAGGTTCTCGTGAAGGCATTGCTAAAGCTAAATCTGAAATAACAATTGGACTTAAAAAAGAAGGAACATTCATCTATGATGGTGATGAACCATTGCTTGAACCACATGTTAAAAAAATCAAACACGCTAAATGTTTAAGTGTAGGTTTGAAACAAGATAATGCTTTAGTATGCGAAGTAGAACATAGTGAAAATGATGGCATTGCTTTCTCTATTAACGGTAATGAACATTATAAATTACCTATTCTAGGAATCCATAATATGAAAAATGCAGCTATCGCTATTGCTATTGGTCATGAACTAGGACTTAAATATGAGACTATTCAACATAACATTAATCATGTTCAACTTACTGGTATGCGAATGGAACGCCATATTACTGATGATGATATTACTATCATAAATGATGCTTATAATGCCAGTCCTACAAGTATGAAAGCCGCAATTGATACTTTGAGTCAAATGGAAGGTAGAAAAATTATTGTACTTGCTGACTCACTTGAATTAGGGGAAAATAGTCGTTCAATGCACGAAGAGGTAGGCGCATATTTAGAAGGTAAAAACATCCATACATTATTAACATATGGCAAAGATGCAAAGTATATTAGTGATATTGGAGGACAATTTGTTGACCACGTTGAATATTTTATTGATAAACAACAATTAACTCAATATTTAATAAATAACTTAGTTGCTAACGACAAAGTTCTTGTAAAAGGTTCAAGAGGAAATAAACTTGAAGAAGTTGTAAATAAATTGATTTAATTATTTTCAAAATTACTATCAATCTAAGCAAGTCACTAATTAGGAATCTAAATCCTTTAGTGGCTTGTTTTTTTACTTTAAAAATTTAATTAACAAGTGAAAAATGTAAACGCTATTATATGAAAATAGGTTTGAAAACGAGTTCATCTATAAAATTGCTTTATTGCGATATGTAATTTTAGGTGGTACTATATAGAAGTTGACGTAATAAGAGGACCTTATATACACAAACGTATATTGATAAATAAGAAAGTTAAAAGGAGAATTATATTGCAAAATTTTAAAGAACTAGGGATTTCGGATAAAACAGTTGAGACCCTTGAAGCAATGGGCTTTAAGGAACCCACACCTATCCAAAAAGATAGTATCCCTTATACATTAGAAGGAAAAGACATCCTTGGACAAGCTCAAACTGGTACAGGTAAAACGGGAGCGTTCGGGATTCCTTTAATAGAAAAAGTTGTGGGTCAATCAGGTGTACAAGCGTTAATATTAGCACCTACAAGAGAATTGGCTATGCAAGTAGCTGAACAATTAAGAGAATTTAGCCGTGGTCAAAATGTACAAGTTGTAACGGTATTTGGTGGTATGCCAATCGATCGACAAATTAAAGCTTTAAAAAGAGGACCACAAATCGTTGTAGGTACACCAGGACGTGTCATTGACCACTTAAATAGACGTACATTAAAAACAAATGGTATTCATACATTGATTTTGGATGAAGCGGATGAAATGATGAACATGGGATTCATCGATGATATGAGATTCATTATGGATAAAATTCCAGCTGAACAAAGACAAACAATGTTATTCTCAGCAACAATGCCTAAAGCAATCCAAACTTTAGTACAACAATTCATGAAATCTCCTCAAATCGTTAAGACAATGAACAACGAAATGTCAGACCCTCAAATTGATGAATATTATACAATAGTGAAAGAGCTTGAAAAGTTCGATACATTTACTAATTTCTTAGATGTACACCAACCTGAATTAGCCATTGTCTTCGGTAGAACAAAACGTCGTGTGGATGAATTAACAAGTGCTTTATTATCTAAAGGATACAAAGCAGAAGGCTTACATGGTGATATCACACAAGCTAAACGTTTAGAAGTATTGAAGAAATTTAAAAATGATCAAATCGATATATTAGTTGCTACAGACGTTGCGGCACGTGGTTTAGATATTTCAGGTGTAAGTCATGTATATAACTTTGACATTCCTCAAGATACTGAAAGCTATACACATAGAATCGGACGTACAGGAAGAGCTGGTAAAGAAGGCATCGCTGTTACATTTGTAAATCCAATTGAAATGGATTACATCCGTCAAATTGAAGATTCAAATGGAAGACGCATGAACGCTTTAAGACCACCTCACCGAAAAGAAGTATTAAAAGCGCGTGAAGATGATATTAAAGATAAAGTGAAAAATTGGATGTCACGAGAAAGTGAAGCACGTTTGAAACGTATCTCAAGCGAGTTATTAGAAGAATATGATAGTACTGAATTAGTTGCATCATTACTACAAGAATTAGTAGAAGCAAATGATGAAGTGGAAGTACAATTAACATTTGAAAAACCATTAGCACGTAAAAATCGCCAAGGTAAAGGTAATGGATCACGTCGTGGTGGAAAACGTAATAACAAGTTCGATAATAAAAACAAACGTTCAAAAGGTAACTTTAATAAGAAAAAAGGTAAAAAACCTGACCGTCGTGAAAGACAAGACAAAGGTAGATCTACGATGAAAGGTCGAACATTCGCAGATTTACAAAAATAAAATAATTCAATATTGAATTTTATAATCAAACCATCTCATGCTTTTGAGGTGGTTTTAAATTTGATTAAATAGTAGAAGTAATTTAACAATTTCGCATATTCAGCAAGGTCAGTAAGCCTCACACTAAATATGATATAATAAAATAAAATTGCAAAGGAGTATATTATGAAGGTAGAAAGTTCATTTCATAAGAGTCCTAAAAATGCACTGAAATACCACTGGCTTAATAGTGGTATCTTATTTTTAATAGAACTGATTATCATTGTTGCACTATTTTCAATGTGGCGATATTTTAATTGGTACCACCTTATTGTCTACATACTTATCTTCTTAGTCTTCATTTCGGTTATTCGTTTACTATTACAGCCCATTATTAATTATAAATATCGTTTTTATAGGGTTAATGATAGAAATGTCGAAGTTAAAAAGACTTTTATCTTTAAAAAACACCAAATAACTAAAATTGAACGGCTACAATTTTTAGAAATTAAAAGTAATCCTATTTTAAAGCTATTAAATTTAAATATTTTAATTTTTGTAACAGCGGGACATGAACTAAAATTACCAATTGTCTCAGAAGAAGAAATGAATCAATTATCAGAAGATATTTTTATAGCATTGCGAGGTGCTGATTCAGATGTTTAATCCACAAAAATTGCATCCAATTTCATACATAACAGGGATAATAGACGTAATTAAACAAAATATTTTTACATTTATCATATTAGTTGGTTTTAATATATGGAATTTTGATTTTACAGAAATTCGTCATTATATTGGCCCATCAATCTTTTTATTTATCTTTATTTTGACGTTTATACATCGATTTTTAGAAATTAAAGTTACAAGATATTGGATTGAAAACGATCAATTTATTGTTACATCTGGTTGGTTAAATAAAAAAAGAAAAGAACTAAATCTAAGTAGAATTCAGTCATTAGATACAACACAAGGTTTGATTAACCAAATCGTGGGTGGTGTTAGTTTACAAATTAAAACGCCAAGTGATGGTATTGAATTGGCAACAATAACGAAGAAACAGAGTGAGTTCATTGAACAAACCATACGTATGAGACAAAAAGAATTAAATAATGATATTCAAGAATATTCAATCAATGATGAAGCGGATGAAAATGAACTAAAAACTGAGCAATACAATGCGTCGACAAGTGTAACAGAAAGTAATTCAGAACATGTGTTCAATATGTCCTTAACTTCACTAATTCTAATGGCTATGACGAGTGGGGCAATAGGTGTGGCCTTTGCTGCCGTTTCGCCAATAGTAGGTGCATTTCAAGATATTATCCCTTGGGATAAATGGACGTCTAATCTATGGCATTGGGTAAATTCTGTACTTATTATTGTGTTGTTTGTTGTTGTATCGATTTTAATCATTAGTTATGTTTTAGGAACTATAATTACGATTATTCGTTATTATAACTACAAAGTTGTACAACAGGGGAATCATCTTAAAATTAGTTATGGTCTTTTTAATGTGAAAAATCTAACAGTTCCAACTGATCGACTACAAGCAGTGTTAGAGAAACAATCTTTCTTAAGAAAAATATTTGGATATACCTCTATACACTTTATAATCACGAGTGATATGGACATAGAGTCTAAAGATGATGCAAGTGACAATGGTAAAATTATGATATTACCATTTATAAGACAAAAAGAAGCGTATGAAATTATTGGAAAGCTTGTACCAGAAATGAAGTTTAATAAGGTCGAAAACATTATGCCGTGGAATGGATTTCATCGTCACTTTTTTATACCAAGTATTATCG
This sequence comes from Staphylococcus sp. SUC_1.2, assembly GCF_026222585.1. Lineage (NCBI taxonomy): Bacteria > Bacillati > Bacillota > Bacilli > Caryophanales > Staphylococcaceae > Staphylococcus > Staphylococcus sp. SUC_1.2. The sequence continues at coordinate 7,616 of NZ_JANJPM010000040.1, forward strand.
TTTTAATTTTAGCTAGTATTGGAACTTATTTTTGGAGTGCATGGAGCTTTTTTATCGCTTTGATGATAATTATTGTGATGATGTCTCATGCATATATCTACGTTAAAAATGCTGGCTTAGTGATAGAGAATGATGAAATTACTTTGAAACGCGTAAGCACTTTTGGTTTTCAAACATATTACTTCAAAACGGATAAAATTATAGGTATGGAAACGAGCCAACATCCTTTTCTCGAAAGAAGTCATTTAGCAAATTTATATTTCCTTATTGCTAAGGGATCAATATTTGAGTTTATGGAATTAAAGTTCATAAAAGAAGATACATCGCAACGCTACGTTGATGCGTATTTAAGAGGTGAGTACGATGTCTAATTATAATTACATGAATAAAAACGGCCTTAAAGTGATGAGGATTGCTTCAATGATTACTAGCATTATTTTTACAATTATAGTGATAATAGCAAGCATTTTATGTGATTTATACATTGAGGAAATGAGTCGCGCATTACTTGTAAGTCTTGCGATAGTACTAATCATTTTATGTTGTGTTGTTTTTATAGTTATAACACCATTTTTAAAATATAAAAACTTTCGTTATAGTCATTCAAATGATGAAATTTATATAAGAAGAGGCATTATTTTTATCAATACTAAAATTATTCCATTTTATAGAATTCAAAATATCGATATTAAAGAAGGTTTTTTAATGAGAAAATATGAGTTAGCATCATTGCATTTGTCGACTGCAGGTGGTGTTTCTCAAATAGACTTGATTGCAAAGACAGACGCAATTAATCTTAAACAAATGATACAAAATAAGAAAAAAATTCAGCAAAATGATATTAGTGAAATGAATAAGAAAATAGATCATTCAAATTTACCTAGTGAGTGAGGGATTAGCATGATACATGGAATAGGTATTGATTTAATAGAAATTGATAGAATTAAAAAAGCTTTTGAGAAACAAAAAGACAAGTTAGTAAAGAGAATTTTAACACAAGAAGAGGAACAACAATTTCATTCATTTAAAAGTGAAAAGAGAAAACTTGAATTTTTATCTGGTCGTTTCGCAACCAAAGAAGCTTTCAGTAAAGCATTAGGTACAGGCTTAGGAAAAACAGTGGCATTCAAAGACATTAATTGTTACAACGATATAAAAGGTAAACCATGTATAGATTACAATGGTTTTATCGTACATGTTTCAATAACTCATACAGAACATTATGCGATGAGTCAGGTTTTGTTAGAAAAGAGAGATTAACAGTATTATAATAAAAATAATTTCTACCTCGTATTTTGAACGAGTTAAATCAATAATAAACAAGATTTTTTTACTAAATAAGAGGAGGATTACGTATGTCAGATAAATTCTATAGATCAACTTATTTAAACGTAGATTTATCAGCGATTTTAAATAACTATAATACTGTTAGAACGTTGCATAGCGATAAAACAGTTATACCAGTAGTAAAAGCTAATAGTTATGGGCTAGGTAGCGTTAAAATCGCACAACATTTAATGAAAAACGGTGCTGACTTTTTTGCAGTAGCAACTCTTGATGAAGCTATTGAACTACGTATGCATGGAATCAATGCTCAAATACTTATCTTAGGCGTCATTCCTCTTGAAGATATAAATAAAGCTATTCAACACAGAGTTGCTTTGACTGTACCATCATTACAATGGCTACAACATGCAATAGAATTAATTAGTGATGATAATGAAAAGAATTTATGGCTACATGTGAAACTCGACACAGGTATGGGCAGACTTGGAATTAAATCACTGGAAGAATATAAAGAAGTCATTGACTTAATTCAAAGTCATCCTCATTTGGTATTCGAAGGTGTATATACGCACTTTGCTAATGCTGATGAACCTGGCGACTCAATGGATCATCAATATGAACAATTTGAAACCTTAGTAACTCAAGCTGAAAAACCTAAATTCATACATTCTCAAAATTCAGCTGGTTCCTTATTGAGAAACTTTGAATTATGTAACGCAGTTAGACTTGGTATTTCACTTTATGGTTATTATCCGTCAGCGTATGTAAAAGAAAAAGTTGAAACTGAATTACAACCAAGTGCGCAATTATTAACACAAGTTGTCCAAACTAAATATTTAAAAGTTGGCGAATCGGTAAGTTATGGCAGTACATTTACAGCAACTGAAGATATAAAAATCGCAATTTTGCCAATTGGATATGCAGATGGTTACTTACGCTCAATGCAAGGGGCATTTGTTAATGTCAAAGGCCATCAATGTGAAGTCATAGGTCGAGTATGTATGGATCAAATGATAATTAAAGTGCCAGATGATGTAAAAGAGGGAGACTCTGTGACACTTCTAGATAATGCTTATGATTCACCTCAATCAGCTGAAACTCTAGCTCAAAAACAAGACACGATTAGCTATGAAGTTTTATGTAATTTAGGTAGACGTTTACCTAGAATCTATCAAGTTGATGACGAGATGCATGTAACTAATGAATTATTAAAATAGTATAGTCACTTGAAATAAAATTTGTTATTATAAAATTAATTAAAGTTTATAATGTCTTATTTGGTATCAACTGGAGGTTCATATTATGCTTACTTTCAATCAAAATAGAAGTCACAGTCTTGAACAATCTTTAAAAGAAGGCTATGCACAAATGGCCGAATTAAATCTCTCCCTAGCGACAGAAGCTTTTCCTCTAGAATGCGAAGCTTGTGATTGCAACGAAACGTACCTTATTTCTAATTATAAAAGTGAATGATTAGAAGAGGCGATGTATATTTAGCTGATTTGTCACCAGTACAGGGCTCAGAACAAGGGGGAGTCAGACCTGTAGTTATCATTCAAAACGATACTGGTAACAAATATAGTCCTACCGTAATCGTTGCTGCGATTACGGGAAGGATTAATAAAGCGAAAATACCCACACATGTTGAAATCGAGAAAAAGAAATACAGACTTGATAAAGATTCAGTTATTCTACTCGAGCAAATTAGAACATTAGATAAAAAACGACTAAAAGAAAAATTAACATATCTATCTGATGAGAAAATGCAAGAAGTGGATGAAGCGTTAGACATTAGTCTAGGATTGCATGATGAAGTTAAAACGCAAAACACATAACTTAATTCATGTATAATTCAAAAGTATTTCATTTTAACTATTAAAGACAATATTTTAAATTCAGTTATTCGAATTTTCGTAATTTAATTTCTATGCACTTAATACATATTATTCTTATTTGAAGGTAAGTACTAGATTAATTAATAGTCTTTAGTTGTTGACTTTAGGTAATACCTAAAGTCTTTTTTAAATATAAAGCATATTATTTAATATTATGGTTTTAACAATAATGAATTTTATTAATAAATATCAAATGCATATAAATAAGTTCTAAGTAATAGATATATTGAAGCAAGGAGGCAGATTTTTGGAAGAATTTAAGCAGCATTATAAGCAACTTATTGATGAAAGTTTAGTTACGCAAAATAAACAACAATTTCTAAAAAAGTGTAATGATTTTACAGATGAAGTAATTAAAAAAGATATTCTACCTGAAGATATTGTGAATATACACAAATCATATGTAACCTCCTTAAATTTAGATAAAGAACAAATTTTTGATACATTAGATGTGTTACAAGAGGTTGTAAAAGGGTTTGGATATAGTTATCGAGACTACCAAAAGTTAGTTGATAAAATGCAATTCCACGATAAAGAAATTGATTTAGCTTCTAGGCTTCAACAGACAATGTTAAAAACAGATATCCCTCAATTTGATAGTATACAGATTGGTGTGATTTCTGTTGCTGCTCAAAAAGTGAGTGGCGACTATTTTAATTTAATTGATCATAGGGATGGAACGATGAGTTTCGCTATTGCTGATGTTATAGGTAAGGGAATTCCAGCTGCATTAGCTATGAGTATGATTAAATTCGGAATGGACTCCTATGGGCATTCCCAATTACCTAGTGATGGATTGAAACGTCTTAACCGTGTTGTGGAGAAAAACGTAAATCAAAACATGTTTGTGACCATGTTTTACGGATTATATGAAGAAATGAACCATCTACTTTATTGTAGTTCTGCAGGTCATGAACCTGGATATATATATAGAGCGGAAACTGAAACATTTGAAGAAATTGAAGTTAGAGGAAGAGTCTTAGGTGTAAGTCAGCACACTCGTTATAGTCAACAAGAAATTCCCATTCATTTAGATGATTTAGTTATCATATTTACTGATGGTGTTACAGAAGCAAGATACACAGATGGCGAATTCATAGCTAAAAACACATTGTTGAACCTCATACGTAAGTATAAGCATATGCATCCACAAGATATAGTACAAATATTATATGAAGCTATATTAAAAATACAAAACCCTAACAAACGTGACGATATGACTATTATGATTATAAAACGTGTAAATTAAATATTAAATTTTTAGATTATATAAATCTAACTATGGGTATACTTACTAAAGTATACATATTATTAGTAACAAAAGACTAAACTAGGAGTGTAAGAACTATGAACCTTAACATTGAGACGGTAACACATGATGAATATTATGAAGTCATTGTGGCTGGGGAATTAGATGTTTATACAGTACCTGAATTAGAAGAAGTTTTGATGCCAATGCGTCAAGAAGGTACTCATGATATTCACGTAAATGTGACAAACGTTAGTTATATGGATTCTACAGGATTAGGTTTATTTGTAGGAACATTAAAAGCTTTGAATCAAAATGATAAAGAATTATATATTTTAGGTGTATCAGATAGAATCGGAAGATTATTTGATATTACTGGCCTTAAGGACTTAATGCATGTCAATGAAGGAACGGAGGTAGAGTAACTTGCCTATTAAAAATGATTATATCGAGATGAAATTGCCTGCCTCTGCTGAGTATGTGAGTTTAATTCGTTTAACTCTATCAGGTGTCTTCTCAAGAGCAGGCGCATCTTACGACGATATAGAAGATTCTAAAATTGCAGTAAGTGAAGCCGTTACTAACGCAGTTAAGCATGCTTATAAAAATGATGAAACAAATGGTATGATTAATTTATGTTTTGAGTTATTTGATGATAAAATAAAAATAGTTATCTCAGATCAAGGTGAAAGTTTTGATTATGAAACGACTAAGTCACAGCTAGGACCATACGATGAGAATGAAAATATCGATTTCTTACGTGAAGGCGGACTTGGTCTTTTCTTAATTGAATCCTTGATGGATGAAGTGAAAGTCTTTAAAGAATCTGGTGTAACAATCAGCATGATTAAGTATATAAAAAAAGAGCAGGTGCCAAATAATGACGAAAGAGTCGAAATCAGTTAATGATGTATCACCTGAGCAAATTAACCAATGGATTAAAGAACATCAAGATAACGCTAATACAGAAGCTCAAGATAGATTAGTTAATCATTATCGAAAATTAATTGAATCTTTAGCTTATAAGTATTCTAAAGGACAATCACATCATGAAGATTTAGTTCAAGTTGGTATGGTTGGTTTAATAGGTGCTATTAACAGATTTGATTTGTCTTTTGATCGCAAATTTGAAGCATTCTTAGTACCGACCGTTATTGGTGAGATTAAGAGATATTTAAGGGATAAAACTTGGAGTGTTCATGTTCCTAGAAGAATAAAAGAAATAGGCCCACGTATCAAAAAAGTAAGCGATGAACTAACAAATGAGTTGGAAAGATCTCCATCAATTGCAGAAATTGCTGACCGTTTAGAAGTTTCAGAAGAAGAAGTGTTAGAAGCTATGGAAATGGGACAAAGCTATAATGCGCTTAGTGTTGATCATTCAATTGAGGCAGATAAAGATGGTTCAACAGTAACTCTACTAGATATCATGGGGCAAAAAGATGACAATTATGACTTAACTGAAAAACGTATGATTCTTGAACGTATTTTGCCTATTCTCTCAGATAGAGAAAGAGAAATTATTCAATGCACGTTCATAGAAGGATTAAGCCAGAAAGAAACTGGGGAACGTATTGGATTAAGTCAAATGCATGTATCACGCTTACAAAGAACTGCAATTAAGAAATTGCAACAAGCTGCTAAACAATAAAATATTACATTTAGAGTCTAGAACATTAATCATATAAAACTATAGTGGACAGTCGCAATTGTTGCATGTATTGATAAGAAGTTCAACTAGTAGTTTTTCAGGTCTAGTCATCTTTGTGGGGGTGGGACAATGAATTCACTATGAATTCTATCCGACTCCTTTTTTTCTTTTGAATTAAAAAAGCAATGCTTAAAATTAAATATTGTATACTTAGAGAAATAAGAATTTTTGAAAAGTGTGGTTATATAAATGGATAAAATGTTAATGAATGAAATAGTGTCTAAATATCAATTTTCTGAAAAACAAGTAAAATCCGTATTAGAATTGCTAGAAGAAAATAATACTGTTCCTTTTATAGCAAGATATCGTAAAGAAGCAACGGGTGGTTTGGATGAAGTTCAAATCAAACAAATTTCTGACGAATATCAATATGTTGCAAATTTACAGAAAAGAAAAGATGAAGTTATACATAATATTGAACAACAGGGATTATTAACAAATGAACTAAAAGAAGCTATTCTTAAACAAACCAAATTGCAACGTGTCGAGGATCTTTATAGACCTTTTAAACAAAAAAAGAAAACAAGAGCAACTGAAGCTAAGCGAAAAGGACTTGAAAGTTTAGCCCAATGGATTAGTGATGGTCAACAGGGTGAATTGAGCAAAAAAGCTGAGGCGTATATTAATGATGAAGTAGCTACTGTTGACGAGGCAATTCAAGGAGCGTTAGATATCATTGCTGAACACGTTTCAGATAATCCTAAGTATCGTAGTCGTATATTGAAAGATATTTATAGGCAAGGAAATATTGTAACGGCTAAGAAGAAAAAAGCGGATGATGAAAAAGAAACATTTGCAATGTACTATGACTATGTGGAACCTATTAAGAACGTTGCTAATCATAGAGTGCTAGCTATGAATCGTGGTGAAAAAGAAAAAGTACTTTCAGTCAAGGTAGAATTTGATACTCAACAAATAGCAAGTGCTATTGAAAAAAATGAGGTTAAAAGTAATAATCCACATGGAGATTATATTAAATTAGCAATTGAGGACAGTTTAAAAAGGTTGATAATGCCTTCAATTGAAAGAGAAATACGCGCTGATTTAACTGAGAAAGCCGAACAACATGCTATTGAGGTCTTTAGTGAAAATTTAAAACACTTATTGTTGCAACCGCCTATGAAAGGCAAGCAAATATTAGGGGTTGACCCAGCATTTAGAACAGGATGTAAACTAGCAGTCATTAATCCTTATGGGACTTTTATTGATAAAAGTGTAATTTATCCGCATCCACCTAAATCTAAAGTAGAAGCATCTGAAAAAGAAATTGTCCGAATGATTAAAGAAAATAATATAGAGCTTATTGCTATTGGTAATGGTACAGCCAGTCGTGAAACTGAACAATTTGTTGCTGATGTTATCAAAAAATATAATTTAGATATTAAATTTATTATTGTCAATGAAGCGGGGGCCTCAGTGTATTCTGCTTCTGAAATTGCTAGATCTGAGTTTCCTAATTTTCAAGTTGAAGAACGAAGTGCTGTTTCAATAGGAAGACGAGTTCAAGACCCATTAAGTGAATTAGTTAAAATAGATCCTAAATCTATTGGTGTGGGTCAATATCAACATGATGTAAATCAGAAAGAACTTGAAAGTGCATTAACATTTGTTGTTGAAACAGCCGTAAACCAAGTTGGTGTAGATGTAAATACAGCATCAAAATCTCTATTACAGTATGTTTCTGGTCTATCTAGCGCAATAGCTCAAAACATTATTGATTACCGTGAAGAAAATGGAGCAATCAAGCACAATAAAGAAATAAGTAAAGTGAAACGATTAGGTGCCAAAACATTTGAACAAAGTATAGGATTTTTGCGTATTGTAGATGGCTCTGAACCACTTGATAATACGTCAATTCACCCTGAGAGTTATGATGTGACATATGAATTATTGACTGTTTTAAATTTTGATATCAATGATTTAGGAACTGACAAGTTAAAAACTGAATTATCCAACATAAACACAAATCAAATAGCTGAACAATTAAATGTTGGAGTACCAACTTTAGAGGATATTATAAAATCTCTAATGGCACCTAATCGAGATCCGCGTGATGAGTTTGAAACGCCTATCCTTAAATCTGATGTACTATCTATTGAAGATTTAAAAGAAGGTATGAAATTAAGTGGAACAGTAAGAAATGTTGTTGATTTCGGAGCATTTGTAGATATAGGTGTGAAACAAGACGGATTAGTGCACGTATCTAAATTATCAAAAAAATTCGTCAAAAATCCTATGGATGTAGTTAGTGTTGGAGATATAGTAGAAGTTTGGATTCTTGATATCGATAAAAATAAAGGAAAAGTTTCTCTAACAATGATTGATCCACATGAATAATAATGAACTTCAAAATATGGTTGAAAGCATTTCAAATCGATATTTTAATGAACCTTTTCGTCATAATGCTTTGTTTAATAATAAGCTACGTACTACAGGTGGACGTTATATGTTAGATTCACATAACATTGAAATTAATCCTAAACAATATCAGTATTATGGTAAAAATGCATTAATCGATATAATTAAACATGAGTTATGTCACTATCATCTGCATTTAGGTGGAAAAGGTTATAAGCATAAAGATTCAGAATTTAAAATATTGAGTAAGCAAGTTGGTGCTCCGAGATTTTGTGCACCAATTCAATCATATGAAGCGCGTGCTAATTATTTATATAAATGCCAATCATGTGGTTACAAGTATTTAAGGATAAGGAAAGTAGATGTTCGGAAGATGAGGTGCGGTATTTGTAATGGAAAGTTATCACTAATAGAACATTTAACTTAGCTACTAAGTAACTAAAATTGAAATTCAGGTCTACTTTTACAAAAATTGTAGATCTGAATATTTTTGTTTATTAAATGTTGACATTAATTATAAAAACATGTATAGTTATTATCGTTGCTTTAATAAAAGAGTTAAACATTAATTGTTTGTAAAACATCTTTAAAAATATGTTAAAAAGTTATTGACATTTCATTACAAAACATTTACAATTGTTTATGTTCTCGATAGTTAATAGTAACTATTGCGTTTTGCCAGCGGTCGTGGCGGAATGGCAGACGCGCTAGGTTGAGGGCCTAGTGGGAGAAATCCCGTGGAGGTTCAAGTCCTCTCGGCCGCACCAAATAAACTTTTAATTTAATATGCGGGTGTAGTTTAATGGCAAAACCTCAGCCTTCCAAGCTGATGTTGTGGGTTCGATTCCCATCACCCGCTCCATTATTAATGAACATTGAAAACTGAATGACAATATGTCAACGTTAATTCCAAG
>NZ_JANJPM010000041.1:0-16543 GCF_026222585.1 Staphylococcus sp. SUC_1.2
GGAACAGCCTCATTTTAAATATAAAAAAGGTTTTCTTTTAGTACATATTTCCAAAAAATATTTTAATAAATGGCAATTTTGCACAATAATGCTAGCTCCAATGTTTATATTAACAGGATTATTAATGTTTATATTCAGTATTTACGCATACTCCTCAATTATTATTATGTTAAGTATACATATTGGATATTGCTTAATCGATTTATATTTAGTAGGTATTACATTTACTAATAAATTTGAATATGTACATCCATCAGATGAAGGTTTAATTATGTATCATCAACGACCAATACAAGCTAATAACGAATTTGAATAAATAGTGAGTCTCAATATAATTATTTATGTGCACATTTCATGAGTTTTGTTGCTAGTCACATTATAATTATATTGAGGCTTATTTTATTTTAAAAGAGGTGAGACGATGGCTGAAAGAAGGATTATTCATATTGATATGGATTACTTTTTTGCACAAGTAGAAATGCGAGATAACCCTACATTAAAAGGTAAACCTGTAATTGTAGGTGGTAAGGCAAGTACTCGTGGCGTGGTTTCTACTGCTTCTTACGAGGCTAGAAAATATGGGGTTCATTCTGCAATGCCAATGTCTCAAGCGCATAAATTATGTCCTAATGGATATTATGTAAGAGCAAGATTTGACGCTTATAGAGAAGCCTCTGCCGTGATTATGTCTATATTTAAAAGTTATACAGATATTGTAGAACCAATGTCATTGGATGAAGCGTATTTAGATATTACTCACCTTGTTAGACCTGACTTGTCTGCATCTAAAATCGCAACGTTTATTCGACGCGATATATTTGAACAAACTGGTTTAACTTCTTCTGCAGGTGTATCTTATAATAAATTTTTAGCAAAATTAGCAAGTGGTATGAATAAGCCTAATGGCATGAAGGTTATCGATTATAATAATGTAAACGATATTTTAATGAATCTAGATATTGGTGACTTTCCAGGTGTGGGTAAAGCGTCGAAAAAAGTCATGCATAACCATGATATTTATACAGGTAAAGATTTGTATGATAAAACTGAATTTGAATTAATACGTTGGTTCGGAAAAAGAGGTCGTGGCTTATATCTTAAAGCGCGAGGAATTGATCATAGTGAAGTAAAAGCAACGAGAGTGCGTAAATCTGTGGGTACTGAACGAACATTTTCAACTGATGTGAATGATGATGAAGAAATTTTACAAAAAATATGGGAACTATCTGGCAAGACAGCAGAACGTTTATCCAAGTTACAAAAATCAGGTAGTACGGTAACAGTTAAATTAAAAACTTATCAATATGAAACATTTTCTAAACAAAGAAGTTTAAGAGAGGCAGTAAGTAGAGATATTGATATATATAATGTAGCTTATGATTTGTATAATGATTTGAAGGACCCTGATGTTCCAATAAGGTTAATCGGTGTAACGGTTGGCAATTTAGAACAGTCAAGATATGAGAATATGACGATTTATGATTTTATAGAAAGATAAAAAGGTTCATGATGACATTAGCAATTAAACTAAACCAGTAATTGCAATTCATGTGGGTTAACCTTTATCTTTTAAATTTTTGCCATAAATTTGGAGCATACTTTGTAAATTGTCATAGTGTTTTAATAATCTAAACGTAATCATTGCACATGCTTTAGCATCGTTGAGTGCATCATGATGACCGTGAAAATCTAATTTATAATGTTTCATTAAATGTTTTAGTCCGTAACGATATGCATCAATTGTACGTTTAGCAAGTTGATATGAACAGAAATAAATCATGGAGGGTGTTTCTATATTTAACTGTTTTAAACTTTGATGAAGTACATTCATATCAAAAGCAGCATTATGAGCAACAACAGGTAATTTATCAATAAATTGCATCATATAGGGAAATACATATTCAAAACTGGGAGCATCGATTACGTCTTCAGGTGTAATACCATGAACCTCAATATTCGTCTGAGAGAAATAATCAAAAGGGTTAACTAAAGTATAAAAAGATTCCACAATCTCATTGTTAACTACTTTGACCATACCAACAGAGCAAATACTTGTACGTTTACCGTTTGCAGTTTCGAAGTCTAATGCAATAAAGGCATTTCCCATTCCTAACACTGTCCTTTCAAGTATTGATTCTTTTATTTTAGCTAAAAATATAAATATTTTTCCAGAATGTTGCATTCTTAAAATAAAATAGAGTGGAAATGAATTCATTTCCACTCCAGTTATATTTATGAGTATTGAGAATAGCTAGCATCATACCTTTTTGTGCATGTTAGTTACTTACAATTTACTAAGCAAGCACTAAAATTCGTTTGTCTCAATCATAATTAAACCTTGAGATAAAAGTTATTCTTCATCAAATGAACGAGCTGCTAATTCTTTTTCATATAAATATAAAGTATTGCAGTCATCGCCAATACGGTTTAAATAATCAATATGTGTTTCAAATGTTGATTCTTCTTCAACTTGCTCATCTAAGAACCAGTTTAAGAAAGAAATCGTAGCATAGTCTTTATCTTTTTGAGCTATTTCAGATAAATTGTAAAAACGACGAGTAACATCTTGTTCCTGTGCTAATCCATCTTTAAATGTTTCAAGGATAGATTTAAATTCAGTTTTAGGAGCTGGTATTGATTTAAATTCAGCATGTTCACCACGATCGTTGATATAATCATAGATTTTTTTACCGTGGAAACGTTCTTCTTTAGCTTGTTGGATATAGAAGTTAGCGAAACCTTCATATGAAGCATCATCGCAATAAGCAGCCATTGCCATATAAGCATGAGCTGCGAAATATTCATGGTTCATTTGATCATTAAGTGCTTCTAACAAGTCTTTACTTAGCATAATTAAGTCACCTCTATTAAAAATTTTATAATTGATTTTGACTTTGTTCATTAAGAGTATAACAAATCTATTCTCATTAGTAAATAATAATTATTATAATCTAGAATGTAACTTGTTATTTTTAATTGAGAATGTTTTTTGTTATACCCTTTACGTGTTATAATTATTCAAGTGATTTATATGAGGAGGAAGCACATGAGACAATGGACTGCAACGCACTTAGCGAAATTGGCTCGTAAGGCTAGTATCGCTGCTGGGAAAAAAGGTACAGATTTACCTGGACAAGTTGCCCGCAAAGTGGATCAAAATATATTAAGAAAATTAGCTGCACAAGTAGATGACATCGTTTTTATTAGTGGGACTAATGGTAAAACGACGACATCTAATCTTATAGGACATACATTAAAAGCAAATCATATTGATATTATACATAATAATGAAGGTGCTAATATGGCAGCAGGCATCACATCTGCCTTTATCATGCAAAGCACTAAAAATACTAAAGTAGCGATTATTGAAATCGATGAAGGATCTATTCCTCGAGTTTTAAAAGAAGTCACTCCATCAATGATGATATTTACTAATTTCTTCCGTGATCAAATGGATCGCTTTGGCGAAATAGATATAATGGTAAATAACATAGCTAAGTCAATTAGTAATAAAGGAATTAAATTGTTACTCAATGCGGATGATCCTTTTGTAAGTCGACTTAAAATAGCTAGTGACTCTATCGTTTATTATGGTATGAAAGCACACGCGCATGAGTTTGAACAAAGTACTATGAATGAGAGTAAGTATTGCCCAAATTGTGGCAAATTATTAGTATACGATTACATTCATTATAATCAAATCGGTCATTACCATTGTTCATGTGGATTCAAACGTGAATTACCTAAATATGAAGTTTCATCATTCACAGTATCTCCGTTCTTAGCATTAAATATAAATGAAACAACATTTAACATGAAAATTGCCGGAGACTTCAACGCTTATAATGCATTAGCTGCCTATACTGTGTTGAGAGAATTAGGGCTCAATGATGAGTCTATTCGAATTGGTTTCGAATCATATACTTCAGATAATGGTCGTATGCAATATTTCAAACTTGATTATAAAGAAGCCATGATTAATTTAGCTAAGAATCCTGCAGGTATGAATGCTAGTTTATCAGTAGGAGAACAGTTAGTAGGTAAAAAAGTATATGTCATTAGTCTAAATGATAATGCAGCTGATGGTCGTGATACTTCTTGGATTTATGATGCTGATTTCGAGAAATTAAGCGAACAAAATATTGAAACGATTATTGTTACAGGGACTCGAGCTGAAGAATTACAATTACGTCTGAAATTAGCCGAAGTAAATGTTCCAATTATACTTGAAAAAGATATTTATAAAGCAACTGCGATGACAATGAATTATGAAGGTTTCACGGTAGCTATTCCTAACTACACATCTTTATCTCCAATGTTAGAACAACTTAATCGTTCATTTAAAGGAGGGCAATAAATATGAATGAATTAACCGTTTATCATTTTATGTCAGATAAATTAAATTTATATAGTGATATAGGAAATATTATTGCACTCAAACAAAGAGCAAAGAAACGTGGTATTCAATTAAATGTAGTAGAAGTTAACCAAACTGAAGGTGTGACGCTTGATAATTGTGATATATTCTTTATCGGCGGTGGCAGTGATAGAGAACAAAGTATTGCTACTAAGGAATTAAGCAAGATAAAGACTACACTTAAAGATGCTATTGAAGATGGTATGCCAGGATTAACGATTTGTGGTGGTTATCAATTTTTAGGAACAAAATATATTACGCCTGATGGAACTGAACTTGAAGGTTTAGGTATCTTAGATTTCTATACTGAGTCACGAACTGAACGATTAACTGGTGATATAGTAATCGAGAGTGACACATTTGGAACGATAGTCGGCTTCGAGAATCACGGTGGTCGTACACATCATAATTTTGGTACGTTAGGACACGTTACGGTTGGTTACGGTAATAATGATGATGATAAACAAGAAGGTATTCATTATAAAAATTTATTAGGAACATATTTACATGGACCTATCCTTCCAAAGAATCATGAACTGACTGATTATTTATTAGAAAAAGCCTGCGAACGTAAAGGTATACCTTTTGAACCTAAACAATTAGATAACACTGAAGAAGAAGCAGCTAAACGAGTTATTATAGAAAGATCATCAAAAAAGTAACAAATATAATAAGCAATTAAAAATGACGTACCGGATCTATAGAATTTTCCAGTACGTCATTTTTTATTTGTCATTATATCTACTATCTAATAATTTATAGATTAGAAGTATTTCATAAATAACATGACTTTTGATTTGATTCTGATCAAATTCTTCTAAGCGTTTGACAGAAGATTTAAGTGTTGATGCAGATGAGCGGTGAGGTTCAAAATGATTGCTTTTGATAATATTATTGACGCTATTACTAATTTTAATAATAGCTATCTTTTCCTCAGGCGTAAAAACTAAATGTATGTGCTTAGGTAAATATATAATATTTGATAGGTGAGTAGCCAGTAATCTATCGATATAGGAACGGTTCGAAATATTTTTTAATCGTTTCCATTCATCTTCTTTGTTTTTATGATAACGTAATTCGTCTTTTTGATAACCGGTTAAAGTTTCAGTCTTGTTTATAACACCCATCAACTTATTTAAAAGATCATTACTATGATCAGAATCAAATTTTCCTAATAATAATTCGTTACATCTTGAAGAGAACAACTCATACATTTTATATTCAGATTGCGTTAAATTATCTTCAATTTGTTGATAATATTTAGGAGGCAGAACTATAAAATTGACCAATCCTGCTGTAACCAAACCGATTAATGCAGTTAATAACCTTGAAAAAAAGTTGAATAAATAGGCGTCGTGTATGCCAGGAATCATGGCAACTGATGTTAACACCGCAACAGTAGTACCAACTTGTAAGTTTAATTTAGTACAAACTAAGATAGTAAAAAGTGCACTGAACGTATACGTTAAAGCCGATGGGTCACCAAAAATAAAAGTAAAAAGTACAGCAAATAGTGCACCAATTACAGTTGCGGGCAATCTTCTATAACCTTTTTTTAATGATGCCTTTGCAGTAGGTTCGATAGTTACAATAGCAGTTAATATAGCGAAGATTGGAGTGAGATCAAGCATTAAACAAAATAGCGATGTTAAAAAGGTTGCTAAGCCAGTTTTGATTGTTCTCGCTCCTATAATTTTCTTGTACCATTTATCCATATGATAAATCCTCTCGTTGTACGAAAATAACAATTAAAATTTTATCTTTTGAACAGAAATTATTTTGCGCTTCATTTTTTGTATGTTTAGTATATCAAAATTTTTTTGGTATAATAAGATGTAATCACAATTTAAAAAGGAACGGGATATTATGATTGTAAAAACAGAAGAAGAATTACAAGCCTTAAAAGAGATAGGTTACATTTGTGCTAAGGTTAGAGATACTATGCAAGAAGCTACTAAACCAGGTATTACAACTAAAGAATTAGACAATATAGCTAAAGATTTGTTTGAAGAACATGGTGCTATTTCAGCACCTATTCATGATGAGAATTTCCCTGGACAAACATGTATTAGTGTTAATGAAGAAGTAGCGCATGGCATTCCTGGCAAACGAATCATTCGTGAAGGAGATCTAGTTAATATTGATGTATCAGCTTTGAAAAATGGTTATTACGCTGATACAGGTATTTCTTTTGTTGTGGGTGAAGTAAGTGACCCACTTAAACAAAAAGTATGTGATGTTGCACTTATGGCATTTGAAAATGCAATGGCAAAAGTTAAACCTGGAACTAAATTAAGTAATATCGGTAAAGCAGTACATGCAACAGCACGTCAAAATGATTTAACTGTAATTAAAAATCTAACTGGGCATGGTGTAGGTCAATCATTACATGAGGCGCCTAACCATGTTATGAACTATTATGACCCTAAAGATAAAACTTTACTTAAAGAAGGAGTTGTAATTGCAGTAGAGCCATTTATTTCATCTAAAGCAACTTTTGTAACAGAAGGTAAAAACGAATGGGCCTTCGAAACTAGAGATAAGAGTTTTGTCGCTCAAATTGAACATACGGTTATCGTTACTAAAGATGGACCATTATTAACTACAAAAATTGAT
The DNA here is from genome assembly GCF_026222585.1 of Staphylococcus sp. SUC_1.2. Classification (NCBI taxonomy): domain Bacteria; kingdom Bacillati; phylum Bacillota; class Bacilli; order Caryophanales; family Staphylococcaceae; genus Staphylococcus; species Staphylococcus sp. SUC_1.2. The sequence continues at coordinate 7,034 of NZ_JANJPM010000041.1, forward strand.
TAATTTCATATTAAACTAATATTAATTAAAAATTCGATATCTAAAATATATATAATGAAAACCAGTAAAATGAGATGACAACGCTCATTTACTGGTTTTTTAGTTTATACTAGTTAGTTTTATAAAGTTATTTACCTAATAATTTATAGACTTGTTTCTGCTGTTGTTTGCCATCTGGGTCTAGTTTGATTTTAATATTTGTGAAAGTTTCAGACCAATCAGACGTACGAGTTCTAATAGGTGGTTCTTTCATTTCAATTGTTTTTAAAATGACTTGCGCAACTTCATGTGTACTTTGAGAAGCATCATGCCCATAATTTTCTTTAATATCACTAACATATGAATTGTATAAGTGCGTATATTCATCTTCTTGTATGCCACCAGTTTGAGTTAGGTGGTTCATAATGTTGGGCATAAATTCAGATTGTATGCCACCGGGTTCAATAATAGTAAATTTAATATTGAATTCAGGTTGAATATAACTTGCTAAAGATTCTGTATAACCTTCAACACCAAACTTAGCGGCACAATATATTTCATTGAAAGGTTGTCCAACTAGGCCTCCAACTGACGAAATATTGATAACACGACCTTCTCTTTGTGATCTCATGATTGGTAATACAGCTTTGGTCATTCGAATAACACCCATTAAATTTAAATTAAGTTGCCAATTTATTTCTTCATCTGTTGCTTGTTCTGTAGTTTTATTAAAGCCGGCGCCAGCATTGTTAATCAAAATATCTATACGACCTTCTTCTTGTATGATGAATTCAACAGCAGATTTAATACTATCTAATTTGGTTACATCCAATTCTAAAATGGTTAGGTCTACATTTCTTTTAGTCGCTTCAATTTTTAAATTCATTTGATTTTCTAAGTTACGCATCGTGGCATATACTTGAAATCCTTTTTCAGCAAGCATGAGCGATGTTTCAAATCCTAGTCCTGATGAAGCACCAGTAACTAGAGCAATAGTTTTATTCATATCATAATCTCCTTTTTGAAAGTCACTAAAGTATTAACTATTCTACAAATAATGTTAAAGAAATGAATCTATTAAGACCATCGTTGTTCAACTTTGCCAAATTTCCAAATTAAAGTGGAAATGAGCCAACTAATAATAAATAAAATCACTAAAATATAACCTATATTATCAAATTGTATGTTTTCAATAAATTCCCAGAAAGAACCTTTCAATTGAAGCTTATCAACTAGTATTTGTAGTAATTCAACAGTGCCAATTAATAGCGCAGCGATAATAGATATTGCAGTAATTGTAATATTGTAATAAATTTTTCGAATAGGATTGAAGAATGCCCAATTATAAGCAGAAGTCATCAGTATACCGTCCAATGTATCTAGCAAACTCATACCGGCAGCGAACAATATAGGTAAAGATATTATACCTACGAATGAAATTGCTTTCTGTGACGCACCTGAAGATAAAGCTAGCAATGAGATTTCACTAGCAGTATCAAATCCTAAACCGAATAGAAAGCCTAGTGGCAAGACATGCCAACTATGACTAATGAATTTAAAGTATGGTCCGACCATACGAGAAACAAAGCCGCGTGTATCTAATAAATCATTTAACTTCTCATCATTAATTTTGTCTTTGCGAAACTTTAAAAATAAAGTTATTAAAGAAATTAATATCATTAGATTTAATATACCTATGAGAATTAAAAATGTTCCTGAAACGAGAGTGCCAATAATTTCACCAATTTCTTGAAAGTGGGGTAATGCATCTTTAGCCCATTTAATTGAAATGCCTAAAAAGGCAGCCATAAAAAAGACTACTGTAGAATGTCCAATTGAGAAGTAGAAACCTACACCTAATGGATTACGTTGTTGTTGGATTAATTTACGCACTGTATTATCAATAGCAGCAATATGGTCTGCATCAAAAGCGTGTCGTAGTCCTAGTGTATAAGCAAGTAGTCCCATACCTAGTAGTAGATGATTAGTATTTGCTAAATAGAGGAGGCCAAAACCCAGAATGTGAAGTGAAATCAAAATAAGCACATAAGGAAGCCAATTAAGACGATGTGTGTTAATCATTGATGTTACCTTCTTTCAAAAATAAATATAATTAATCATACACCTGTTTAAGTTGAATATAAAATTTGAGGTATAACTTACATGAATTTATATAAATTCTATAGAAATAATAAACATCGTACTAAAGTATGAGAGTAAGATGGTCCTAGAGCCTATATGAGTTTAAGCTATTTTAAATTATAATTGAGCTTAATCAAGGACGAGGTGGTTCTATGAATTATATGGACTTATATTTACAACACTTTCTTAAAGTAGTTATTAAACGAAACATTAATGATTACAAAATCAGTTTAGATCGTAAATTAAAGAGCATTGAAAATTATATTGAATATTTAAAAGAAAAGAAAACACAAATGAATAAGTTGATTGACAGTTTAACTGCAACATTAGAAAATAAATATATTGATATTACTAATACGTATAATATTAAACATGCACAAGAAATTAATAATTATGAAATTGAAGGTCTTAAAAGACAGCTTGATTTATTTGAAGCCTATTGTGCAAGAATTGAAGCGGATATTCATCGTTGCTCAAAAGAAAAGATCACAACACAAGGGCAATGTGACATAATTGAACAAATGAGTGTAGTAGCTTAATTGAGAGGAATAGGGGGCGACACATTGACTCGAAAATATATATCGACAGAGTTATTAATCATATTTACGGCATTAATGATTATTGCCAATTTTTATTACATCTTTTTTGAGAAAATAGGCTACCTATTTGTATTACTTTTAGGATGTATATTAGTTTATGTAGGCTACCTTTACTTTCATAAAGTAAGGGGTCTCTTAGCGTTTTGGATAGGTGCATTGCTTATAGCATTTACTTTATTGTCGAATAAATATACCATCATAATATTATTTGTCTTTCTAGTTATCGTAATCATTAGATATCTCATTTTTAAGTTTAAACCTTTAAAAGTGATTGCTTCAGAAGATGAAGTTACATCACCTCAATTTATTAAACAAAAGTGGTTTGGAGAGCAACGCACACCAGTATATGTTTATAAATGGGAAGATGTACAAATTCAACATGGTGTTGGTGATATACACATCGATATGACAAAAGCTGCAAATATTAAAGAGAATAATACAATAGTAGTAAGACATATTTTAGGGAAAATTCAGTTAGTGGTACCATTGAATTATAATATTAATTTACACATGGCTGCTCTATATGGAAATGCTTATTTAAATGGCCAATCTTATAAAGTTGAAAATAATCATATCCAAGTTGAAGAGAAGCCTAAAGAAGAGAATTATAATGTCAATGTTTATGTTTCAACATTCATAGGAGATGTTGAGGTGATTTACCGATGAACCACTACTTAAGAGCTATCGGTTCAATGCTTATACTAGTTTATAGCATGTTAACCGCGTTCTTATTTATAGATAAAGTATTTGTTAATATTATCTATTTCCAAGGTATGTTTTATACTCAAATTTTTGGGATACCTGTTTTTCTATTTTTAAATTTAGTCATCATTTTACTTTGTATTATAGTAGGTTCAATTCTCGCATATAAAATTAATCAACAAAATCAGTGGATTAAGTCGCAAATTGAGCATGCCATTGAAGGAGAAACAGTAGGTATCAATGATCAAAACATTGAGCTCTATAACGAAACCATAGATCTTTATCAAACATTAGTTCCTCTAAATCAAGAGTTGCACCGTTTACGAATGAAAACGCAAAACTTAACTAATGAAAATTACAATATGAATGATGTCAAAGTTAAGAAAATCATTGAGAATGAACGACAGAGATTAGCTCGCGAGTTACATGACTCTGTAAGTCAACAACTTTTTGCAGCAAGTATGATGTTATCTGCTATAAAAGAAACAAAATTAGAGGCACCGCTTGATCAACAAATACCAGTTTTAGAGAAAATGGTTCAGGAATCTCAACTTGAAATGCGCGCATTATTACTTCATTTGAGACCTTTAGGACTAAAAGATAAATCACTAGGTGAAGGTATCAAAGATTTAGTTATTGATTTGCAAAAGAAAGTGCCTATGAAAGTCATACACGATATTCAAGATTTCAAGGTTCCTAAAGGTATAGAAGATCATTTATTTAGAATTACACAAGAGGCTATATCAAATACGTTAAGACATTCTAATGGAACTAAAGTCACAGTGGAATTATTTAACCAACAAGATTATCTATTACTTCGAATTCAAGATAATGGTAAGGGATTCAATGTTGACGAGAAATTAGAACAAAGTTATGGATTAAAAAATATGAGAGAACGCGCATTAGAAATTGGTGCGACATTCCATATTGTTTCGTTACCGGATTCTGGAACGAGAATAGAAGTTAAAGCACCATTAAATAGGGAGGATGATAATAATGACGATTAAAGTTTTGTTCGTTGATGACCATGAAATGGTTCGAATTGGGATATCAAGTTATCTATCAACACAATCTGACATTGAGATAGTTGGAGAAGGGGAATCTGGTAAAGATGCCATTGCAAAAGCTCATGAATTAAAACCTGATTTAATTCTTATGGATTTATTAATGGATGATATGGATGGCGTTGAAGCAACTACTCAAATCAAAAAAGATTTGCCACATATTAAAGTTGTAATGTTAACTAGTTTTATTGAAGATAAAGAGGTATATAGAGCATTAGATGCTGGTGTAGATAGCTATATTTTAAAAACGACTAGTGCTAGTGATATAGCCGACGCAGTACGCAAAACTTTTAATGGTGAATCCGTATTTGAACCAGAAGTTTTAGTTAAGATGCGTAACAGAATGAAGAAACGTGCAGAATTATATGAAATGCTGACTGAGCGTGAAATGGAAATTTTATTATTAATTGCAAAAGGTTATTCAAATCAAGAAATAGCGAGTGCTTCTCATATTACAATTAAAACCGTTAAAACTCATGTAAGTAATATATTGAGTAAATTAGAAGTACAAGATAGAACACAAGCCGTAATTTATGCATTCCAACATAATTTGATTCAATAAAAAAAGGTTGAGGCAATAAACCGATGCCTCAACCTTTTTTTAATTTAATTAGTCATTAAACACTTATTTTTTATTATCATCGTCATTATTAGTAAATTTATCTTTAATTTTCTCAGTTAATGAAGCATCTTCTTCATGTTTATCTTCAGGATCTTTATCGACTTTATAGTCTTCATCTTTGCCAGTAGCTGTATGTTTATATTCATAAGTAGTATCTTCATTATAGTGGTTTTGGTTATTATCATCATGGTCGAGCGCTGCTTCTTCAGGAGTTTGTCCATTAATGACATGTCTTTGGTGGATGATTGCATTAATTTCAGCACCAATAATAATGATAAAACTTGTTAAATATAACCAAATTAATAAGATAATAATACCTGCGATACTGCCATAAGTCTTAGAGTAGTTTCCAAAATTTGAAATGTAGAAACCAAATGCGAAAGACCCAAGTAACCAGATAACTGATGTAAATATAGCTCCTGGTAATACTGATTTTAGTTTAGTTTTAACGTTTGGAGCTACTGAGTATAGAATTGTAAATAGAATCAAAATAATAATTAATGGTAATACAACTCTTATTAAACTAAAGATCCATTTAACTTGACTATCCAATCCAAGAGGACCGAATAAGAAATGAGCAATAACTGACCCCATAGTAGGTAATGCCATCGCAACTAAAAATACGACGCCTAACACAATTGTGAAAATAACACTTAGTATCTTTAAAAGAATACCATTTCTATTATCTTCAACATCATAAGCTACATTGAATGAATTCATAATTGCAGTCATACCATTTGAAGCTGACCAAATTGCTAAGATTAACCCGATAGAAAGTAAACCGCCACTAGAATTTTTAGTAACATCGCTAATTACACCTTTAATAAGACTCGATGTGTCAGCAGGTGCATTACTTAATAAACCGGTGATTTGGCTTTGGTCTAAGTTAAATAATGGTAACAATGTTAATAGGAAAATTAACATTGGGAACATAGCTAATACAAAATGGTAAGTCATTTGTGCTGCTAAACCTGAAGCGTCATCTTTGCCTATTCGATAAATTAAATAAGAAAGAAAATTAGATTTTTTGGTATACTTAGCTGGTTTGTTTAACCGTGAAACGAAAAAGACTTGATTGTCTTTTTTTGGTTCTTTAGATTGAAATTCTTGAGGCTCTACATATGTACGATCAACATTTATTTTATCTTGGTTCTTCTCTTGCTCGTCTTTAATAGAGTTAAGATACTTCGAGTTTGATTTATTTTCTTTTGACATAACAATCTCCTTTGCTTTAACCACATACATTAATTTAAATAGTAAAATAAGCGGGACAGAAACCTGTTATATAATAAAGATTTCATTGTCCCGCCTTACTATGAGTGAAAAACAAAAATATTTTACTTTTCACTTTCAGTTAGTTTCTATTTTAACTAAAGTTATAAAAAAAGATTTAGCTAAAATAAACAATCAATTATTGACCAATGCGGTTATTCTTACGTTCAACGAAAGTATCTTTAGCATCTTTAATTGATTTTTCTAATTCTGGGTTATTACGACGAATTTCTTCAATTGTATCTTTCCAATATAAAACTTCGTCTTTAATAGAATTGAATTTAGAAGGTTTGCGTGAACGATTACCTTCTTTAACATCTTTTACAGATTGAACTAAAGCGTTACGTGTTGATTTATCAGCTAAAGTAGCAGCACCACCAACAATAGCGCCAATTAAAATACCAGGAATTAATTTGTTTTCCATTTTATTTACCCCTCTTTCAAATTTGCATCTTTGACGATGAAATCAATTAGATTGTCACAAGATGATTGTACCATTTCATATACACCTTCAAAATTATTAGTGTAATAAGGATCTGGCACATCACTCTCTTCCATGTTACTAAATTCGAGCAATTTGAACAATTTTCCTTTTATATTAGGATTGATGTTTTGGATATTATCAACATTGCTTTGATCCATAGCAATAATATAATCAAAATCATCACTTGATTCAAATAACTCACTAATCATACCATCAAAAGGTATATTATGGCGATTAAGAATATCTTGAGTCCCTTCATGGGGAGGTTCTCCAAGGTTCCATTTACCTGTTCCTTTTGAGTAAACGTTAACGCCTGAAATGTTTCTATCTATCAAACGTTGACGCATGATTGCTTCAGCCATAGGAGAGCGACATATGTTTCCTAGACATACAAATGCTACATCTACCATATTCTATTCCCCCTATTTAATCCTATATAAACCATTTTATAGTTATTTTAAAATTTTATAAAGACATAATAATACTATATCCGATAAAAGTTTGTTAAATTATCATACTTTGATAGAATATTGTATTAAAGAGGTGATAACGTGAGTCAAAATAATAATGAAACAATGATTGCAGATATTAGAAAAAAATTAAATATTGTTAATCAAGGTTTGTTAAATCCAGATAAATTTAAAAATGCTAATCAGCAAGATATAGAAGAAATTCATAATTTTGTTATGTCTAAAGATTCTTTTTCACCAAGCGAAGTTACAGCAATTGCTGATGAGTTGGGGAACTTACGTCAAGATTAGGGAGGATGATGATATGACTTCATTAAGTTATAACGAGAAATTACAACAGTATGCAGAATTATTAGTTAAAATAGGTATGAATGTACAACCTAAACAACCTGTTTTTATTAGATCTTCAGTTGATGCCATCGATTTAACACGTTTAATTGTTGAAGAATCATATAAAGCTGGAGCTTCAGACGTAAAAGTAAATTATTCAGATTCTAAATTAAATAGACTTAAATTTGAGTATGAATCAGTAGATTACTTTGAAAATCAGGCAGTTAAATCGTATGAAGTAGATGAACGAATGGATTATGCTAATCGTGGCGCTGCAAATTTAGCTTTACTTAGTGGTGATCCAAACTTGCTAAATGGTATAGACCCTGAAAAACTCAAAGCCAATCAAATAAGTTATAGTCAAGCATTCAAAGGATATATGGAAGGAAGTCAGAAGAATCGATTTCCATGGGTTGTTGCTGCTTTTCCTTCTAAAGATTGGGCTAGACGTGTTTATCCAGATTTAGATGAAGAAATTGCATTAGAAAAGTTTATTGATGAAGTGTTTGATATCGTAAGAATTGATGGGAACGATCCTATTGAAAATTGGAAAAAACATATAGAAAACTTAAGTGTACATGCTAAATTGATGCAAGAAAAAAATTATAAAGCGTTACATTATCAATCCGAAGGAACAGACTTAGTTGTAGGACTTCCTAAAGGACATATTTGGGAAGATGCTACGAGCTATGTTAATGGTAATCAACAAGCTTTTATAGCTAATTTACCAACTGAAGAAGTTTTTACAGCTCCTGATCGTAACAACGTTAATGGATATGTAACAAATAAATTACCATTAAGTTATAATGGTACAATCATTGATGGCTTTACATTAACGTTTAAAGATGGACAAATCGTAGATTTCAAAGCAGACAAAGGCGAAGATATGCTTAGAGATTTGATCAATACTGATGAGGGTTCTAAGCGACTAGGAGAAGTCGCTTTAGTACCTGATGATTCTCCAATTTCAAATCGTAATACTATTTTCTACAACACGTTATTTGATGAAAACGCATCATGTCATTTAGCTATTGGTTCGGCATATGGCTTTAATGTTGAAGGTGGTACTGAAATGACGACTGAAGAAAAAATTGCCAGTGGTCTTAATGATTCAAATGTCCATGTTGACTTCATGATAGGAAGTGCAGATTTAACGATTTATGGAATTAAACAGGATGACACTAAAGAATTAGTGTTTAAAAACGGCAATTGGGCTCAATAAAAATAGAAATTAAAATAAAAGGGGTATAACGCATGTCAAATTCTCAAGGTATTCGTAAATCAATGTCTGAATCAAAAAGTTATAAAGCTAAACAAGTATTTCCTCAAGACACCAATCATCACCACACAATGTTTGGTGGTTCATTGATGGCTAACATAGATGAAATTGCAGCCATTACTGCAATGAAACATGCTAATGCCCAAGTAGTTACAGCATCAACTGATTCTGTAGATTTTTTAAGACCAATTAAAACAGGTGATATTACTTCTTATGAAGCGATGGTTAGTTATGCAGGTACAAGTTCAATGGAAGTTTGTGTTCAAATAATTATTGAGGATGTATTAAATAAAGAAAGACATTTAGCAGCCTTAAGTTTCTTAACTTTTGTTGCATTAGATGATAATGGTAAGCCAGTCCAAGTACCAGATGTCTATCCGGAATCAAAAGTTGAAAAATGGTTCTATGAAAGTGCGCCTAAGCGTGTACAACGTAGAAAAGATAGAAGAGAAGAAAGTAAAAATACGATTGAATTTTTATCAAATGCACAACATATTGAAGAATTATAAATCACGGACAAGTTAAACGTTGTAACTAGTATATTATAATTCTCATAAAACAGAACTA
>NZ_JANJPM010000042.1:0-14667 GCF_026222585.1 Staphylococcus sp. SUC_1.2
GTTTTAACAATTACATTTATTAATTGTATCAAATACTAATTATTTTTGTCAAGAACTTTTTTAATTTTTCTTTTCTTGAAGTTAATTAATATTTCAACAAATAATATCTTATAATAAATTGTTTTTATAATCAATAGTCAAAATTACACTTTCTTAACATTGTTTTAAACTAATTTACTTTGCGTTTTCAAACAATATCTTTTGTTTTTGACGACTTTTATATAATAGCAAGTTTATTATTGAACGTCAATGAATTTTATAATATAAAATTGTTTAATATTTCACACTAAATGTATTCATTATCTTTAATGAGTATTTTTTATACTAAAACTCTATAGTATTTTTTATTTAATATTTATCTTTTAAATTCTTTGATTACTTATAAACAAAAAAAGCAATGACATTAAAGTCATTGCCTAACTTTATTCTTTATTTTTACATTCTTCACACAATCCATAAATTTCCATTCGATGATGTGTTACGTCAAAGTTTGTAACGTGTTGAGCTAATTGTTCAATTTCATCCAATTGAGGATAGTGGAAATCTACTATTTTACCGCATCGTTCACAAATAACATGATAATGATTATGAGTATTAAAGTCGAACCTACTTGATGCATCTCCATAAGTCAATTCTTTTACAATACCTATCTTCTTAAATACTCTTAAATTGTTGTAAATTGTCGCAACACTTATATTAGGAAAATCAGGTGAAAGTGCTTGATAAATTTCATCCGCTGTAGGATGTGTATGTGAGCTAATTAAAAATCTAACAATAGCTTGTCTTTGAGGCGTGATACGAACGCCTGACTTTCTTAATGCTATTATAGCTTGTTCAAGCTCATGTTCAATTGATTCTATTTCTGCACTCATCATTTTCACCATCTTTCTACTTTATAATTATTATTATCTTATTAATAATATAACTACTTTCATACGGCATTGTCAATTATTCCATAAGTTTTATATTAATAGCCATCTTTTAAGTCTACTACGTTCTCACTTATTTCTTCTTTATTGAGAAAATGAGATAGATTTCTTTCAAATATTTTCGTTGCTTCCTTTTTATTTTCTTTATCATTACCAGTTATATGTGCAGTAATTGTCACGTTATCTAAATCATAAAGTGGATGTTCTGATTCTAGTGGTTCATTTTCGAATACATCCAAGTAAGCATGACGTATTAATTTTTCTTTAAGTATTTCAATTAAATCGTCTTCTTCTACTATAGTTCCTCTTCCTACATTAATAAATAAGGTATCTTCCTTCATTAATTGGAAGTGATGTTTGTTTAATAAATGATATGTTTCTTTGGTTTCTGGTAACGTATTAATTATTATATCCGCTTCTCCTAATAGTTCGTCTAATTCATTTATCTCATATGTTTGATTAAATCCTTCTTTTTGTTTTCCTGTTTTACTTACACCTATTATTTTCAATTCGAAAGGTGTCAATAACTTTACAGTATCTTGAGCAATAGCTCCAGTACCTAAAAATAAAATTGTTTCATCCTTTAAACGTTTACCTGTCAAAGTACTATCATAAATATGCTTTTGTTGATTAATAAATGATGTTTTCATTTTTTTATGATCATCTAATATAAAAGTTAGTATATATTCTGAAAGTTGCTTTGATTGTATTCCTCTAGTATTGGTTAAAATAATTCCTTTATTCTTAATATACTCTAATGGTAGATTGTTTACGCCTGTTGCATACCATGCAATCCACTTTAAATTCGGGCAAGACTTTATAAATCTTTCATTAATCTCCCCGTCATACCCTATCAATACCTCGAGTTCTTTTTTTTCATTATCTGGAATATTATCTGCTTTATCATAAAACAAAAATGAAATATCAGGATACTTTTCTATTAATTCATTTTCTATATTACCTAAACGTTTCAAGCTTACGATTTTCATTTATCTCACTCCAGCATTTGTTTTAATTCATCTATTTGTGTTTTAACTTTTACTTTTTCAATGATATTTGTAATATATCCCGCTTCATCTATTACAAACGTTGTTCTCACTATTCCCATATTTTCTTTTCCAAAACTTTTCTTCAAACGATATATTCCTACTGCCTTCGATAACTTAAATTCATCATCAACTAACAAATCAAAATTCAAATGATGCTTATTAATAAAGTTTTCGTGTTTTTTTCTAGAATCCCCGCTAATACCATAAACTTTAACTTTCATATCATTAAAGTATTGTATATTATCTCTAAAGTCACATGCTTCTGTTGTACACGTTGGTGTGTTATCTCGTGGGTAGAAATATAATATTGTTTTTTCTCCCATAATTTTTTCATTAGTAATTAATTCACCATTTTGATTCTCTAATTCAAATTTTGGAAAAAGATCTCCTATTTTTAACATCGTATCACTCATTTCTTCATATTATAATTATTATGTTACGATAGTAATGAATATTATTAAATAAGAAAGGTTGATACTCTATGAATTTCACTGAAAGTGAACGTCTTCAAAAGTTATCAAATGAATATATTTTAGGTGGAGTTAATTCTCCTTCACGCTCTTATAAAGCTGTTGGCGGAGGTGCTCCCGTAGTTATGCGTGAAGGTCATGGCGCTTATCTTTACGATGTCGATGGAAATAAGTACATTGATTATTTACAAGCATATGGTCCTATAATCACTGGTCATGCTCATCCTCATATTACTGAAGCTATCCAAGATCAAGCGGCTAAAGGTGTGTTATATGGTACACCGACTGAACTTGAAATTGATTTTAGTAAAAAATTACGAGCAGCTATTCCTTCATTAGAAAAAATTCGTTTTGTTAATTCTGGAACAGAAGCAGTAATGACTACAATTCGAGTTGCTAGAGCTTATACTAAAAGAAATAAGATTATTAAATTTGCGGGGTCTTATCATGGCCATTCTGATTTAGTATTAGTTGCTGCAGGAAGCGGACCTTCTCAATTAGGTTCTCCAGATTCAGCTGGTGTACCTGAAAGTGTCGCTAGAGAAGTCATTACTGTACCTTTCAATGACATTGAATCTTATAAAGAAGCCATGTCACATTGGGGAGATGAAGTAGCAGCTGTATTAGTAGAACCTATTGTAGGTAATTTTGGTATGGTAAAACCTCAACCAGGCTTTTTAGAAGAAGTTAACAACATCACTCATGAACATGGGGCTTTAGTGATTTACGATGAAGTCATCACTGCTTTCCGCTTCCATTATGGCGCTGCACAAGATTTATTAAATGTTTATCCAGATTTAACAGCATTTGGTAAAATTGTTGGTGGTGGATTACCAATCGGTGGCTACGGTGGCCGTCAAGATATCATGGAACATGTTGCTCCATTAGGCCCAGCATACCAAGCAGGAACAATGGCAGGTAACCCACTTTCAATGAGAGCAGGTATTGCATTACTTGAAGTTTTAGAGCAAGATGGTGTATATGAGAAATTAGATAATTTGGGTAAACGTTTAGAAGATGGTTTAAATAAACTTATCGAAAAACATCATATTACTGCAACAATTAATCGTATTTATGGATCGCTAACACTCTATTTTACAGATGAAAAAGTAACACACTACGAACAAGTAGAAAATTCTGATGGTGAGGCATTTGCAAAATTCTTTAAACTTATGCTTAACCAAGGTATTAATTTAGCACCTTCTAAATTTGAAGCATGGTTCTTAACTACTGAACACACTGAAGAAGATATTGATCGAACATTAGAAGCGGCTGACTATGCCTTCAGTCAAATGAAATAATATTTAAAATTTAACGGACCTAAGAATGTCATATCGTAAATATACATTCTTGGGTTTTTATATATGCGTATACTTGTATAGTTTTATTTGTTGAGTGTATACTAATTTAAAAATACATTAAACTATAAACTTGTTATTTAAAGGAGCGTTGTATTTGAAATTAGGCGCACGTATACTTAAAACTGGAATTGCTATCATTCTCGCCCTTTTTATCGCTTCTTTTTTACCTGATAATGTTGGTTTGAAATCTGTAGCAGGAATAAGTGCTATTTTTGCAATGCAACCTAATATATATCGTTCAATGAAAACGATATCTGAACAAGCTACAGGTAATTTAATCGGTGCTATATTAGCAGTGATTATGGTAACCATTTTTGGTAAAAACATTGTGATTATGGGTATCACAGTCATTCTATTAATCGCCATTTTATACAAATTAAACTTGGCGCATGTAGCAACATTAGCAGGTGTCACTGCGTTAATCATTATGGGGCAACATACAGGATCGTTTTATCTTGCAGCTACATTTAGATTTATTTTAGTAATGATTGGAGTTTTAAGTGCTTCACTTGTAAACCTAGTATTCTTACCTCCAAAATTCGAAACTAAAATTTATCATAATGCGGTTAATATTTCTTCCGACATATTTATATGGTTTAAACTTGTGATTAATGATACTTCTGAATATCATCAGATAAAAGAAGATGGTGAACAGTTAGAATCTCGCATCATAAAATTAGAACAAATCTATAACTATTATCACGAAGAACGTACGTTTACAAGAAAAGCTGCTTTCCAACAAAATCGTAAAAAGATATTATTTAAAGAGGTCGTTGGAACAACTCGACAAGCTTACGAAGTATTAAATCGTATGGCTAGATATCAAAATGATTTGCATAATACGAATCATAATTTATTATTTCAAATTAAATTAGAGTTAGATTCATTAACAGCGTATCATGAACAAATTTTAAAAAGTTTATCAAAAAAGGCGCGTTATAATGTAGATGATTTTGATAATCAAATTTTAAATCCTCAAAAGAAAAATCTTATGGATGCTTTTCAATATCAATTAATTCAAAATCCATATCAAGTAGAATATTCATATTCGAATATCATGCAAATTATCGCAGCTATTGAAGAATATCGATATTATTTAGAGCATTTAGATAGACTAAGATTAAGTTTCTTTACGTATCATCGTAATGACACGGATATTGAAATTCAAGATGAAGACTTTGATTTATAAAAATTAAATATCAATACTAAAAAAGACAAACTTAACTATCAAAGTTGAGTTTGTCTTTTTTAGTATTCATTATTTAGTTATAAATCTTGAATGCTATACAAATGTTCATATTCACCTTTTTTAGCAATCAGCTCTTTATGTGTACCCGTTTCAACGATTTGGCCATGCTGCATAACAATAATTTTATCTGCGTGTGTGATTGTTGATAATCTATGAGCTACAATAAGTGTAGTTCTATCTTTACTTAAAACATCTAATGCGTCTTGAATAATTGCTTCACTTTCTAAATCAAGTGCACTTGTCGCTTCATCTAAAATTAATATAGGTGGATTATTTAAGAAAATACGCGCAATAGATAAACGTTGCTTTTGGCCACCAGATAATTTTACGCCACGTTCTCCAACTTCAGTATCATAGCCATTCGGTAAATTCATAATAAAGTCGTGCGCATTTGCCATTTTAGCTGCTTCGATTATTTCTTCTTCAGTAGCATCAGGACGTCCTAATAAAATATTCTCTCTTACAGTATCAGAAAATAAAATATTGTCTTGTTGAACAAGTCCAATTTGATTTCTCAAGCTTCCTGTTAAATAATCTTTAATATTATGACTATCGATCAAAATTTCACCTTCACTTACATCATAAAAACGTGGAATAAGATTAATAAGCGTAGATTTACCTCCCCCGCTCATACCGACGAATGCTACTGTTTCACCTTTGTTTATATTTAAATTTATATTTTTTAAAACTAAAGATTCATCTTCATTATATTTAAAGCTTACATTTTTTAATTCAATATGTCCTTCTTTTATTTCAATAGGTTGTGCACCTTTTTTATTTTTAATGTCATAGTCTTCATCCATTAATTGAAAAATACGATCCATAGAGGCGAAACTTTGCGTTAAAGTTGTGAATGAAGAAACTAAACGTCTTAATGGTCCGAATAATTGTTCTAAATATCCTACAAAAGCTGCTAAGGTACCTACTGTAATTGAACCAGTGATTGCTAAATATGACCCTACTCCAATAACAATGATAGGACCTAAATCTGTGACTGTATTAATAGCTGCAAATGAATAGGCATTCCATGAAGTATGTTGAAACGCTCTACTTAAAAAGTTTTTATTTTTTTTATCAAAGTTTTTCGCTTCATTATCTTCAATTGCAAAGCTTTTTATTACAGACATACCTTGAACACGTTCATGTAAAAATCCTTGTACTTCCGCTAATGCTTGTGAACGTTTACGTGTTAATTTTCTTAAACGTCCAAAGAAAAAATATACTGTAAAGACATAAAAAGGAAAAATAATAATTGCTGCAAGTGTTAATTTAATATCTAAGAAGAACATAATAGAAAGCGCAATAATAATCGTTACACAGTCTAACCAAATATTCATTAACCCAGTTAAAATAAAGTCTTTCGTTTGTTCTACGTCATTAATTACTCTCGATATAACTTGTCCCACTTGATTATTTGCATAAAATCGAGCACTTAAAGCTTGTAAATGGTCATACAATTGCTTACGAATATCATATAAAATTTTATTACTCGTCCATTGTGCTAAATATTGTCGAAGGTATTCAATTGGCGGGCGCACAATTAAAAATATAAATAGAGTAATACCTATCGCTATAGCAAGATGATGGAATTTTTCATTGGTAGTTAATGTACCATTATTAATGACACCATCAATCGCATATTTAATTAATAATGGAATTAACATTGGAATACCAAATTTTATAATTCCAATAATAATCGTTGCGAAAATACGATATTTATATGGTTTGACAAATTCTAAATATCGTCGAATCACACTGACTCCTCCTTAATTTTATTATCAAAAAATGAATAGAGGTTGAACCCTCTATTCATAAACTCATTTATTTAAGAATAGGCAAGTAGTTTCAACCTCTTATTTATTACTCAAGTACTATAAACTAATTAATTACTATTTGCCTCAATTATGCTTAGTAATTACGAATTTTTTTATATCTTTGTTTCCAAACTTTTATAAAGTCAGGAGCGAAAGGACCTTTTTTCTGTTCTATCCATTGTTGTAAAATGTCTACATTTCTTCTGAGTATTACGTCTATTTCATGAGGATAATTCATTTGTTTCATATGTTGTTCATATTCATCCTCATCTAATAAATGATATTTACCATTTGGATAAACTTTAATATCTAAATCATAATCAATATATTTTAAAGCTTCTTCATCACATACAAAAGGCGAAGATAAATTACAGTAATAGTAAATACCATCTTCTCTAAACATGCAAATTACATTAAACCAATACTCAGAATGAAAGTACACGATTGCAGGCTCTCTAGTAATCCATGTACGTCCATCACTTTCAGTTACTAAGGTATGATCATTCCCACCAATGATGACGTGATCTGTTCCTTTTAAAATCGTTGTTTCAGACCATACTCTATGAATATTTCCATCATGTTTATAGCTTTGGATTTTTATATTTTCGCCTTCTTTAGGTATGGATTCTTTAACCATACTCCACACCACCTTTTAAAGTTTTTACAATTCGAATTATACCATATTTTTTTAAACTTCTTTAAAGAGATATAGAGAGATAATATATTTTTCTATTTACCAACAATAAACTCATATATTTTACTCATTGATACTGGGAAAGAATAATCGTCTCGATTTTCTAAATCAAACCATTCCATAAAGTCTGGTAATTGTGCTGAGTCAATATTTATATCTTCAATCACACTATAAACATTTAAATTCCAAGTTTTATGTGTAAACTGATGCTTTAATTGAAATATTATGTTCTCAGATAAAGTTAATGAATGGTTTAACTTATTTTCTAATTTTTGAATCCCATTCGGGCTTTCAAACATTGGAAATTGCCACATACCATTAAGTAGCTTTTCTTGACGTTTTTCAATCAGATATTGACCTTTCTGATTTCTGACTAAAAAAACCTCCTGATTAATTATTTTCTTAGCTTGTTTTTTAGTTTTGATAGGTAAATCTAACGTAGTTCCTTTTCGAAACGCTTCACAATTTTCCTGTACTGGACAAAATAGGCATAACGGATTCTTAGGTGTACATATTGTTGCACCTAATTCCATCATTGATTGATTAAATGTACCCGCTTCTTCTTGTACAAAAGGTTCAAGCTCTTTTTCAAATGATTTTCTAGTAGATTGTAATTTGATATCACGATGGTCATTATTAAGTCGAGTCCATACTCTAAAGACATTTCCATCTACAGTAGCTAAAGGGCGATTAAAAGCAATACTCATTACAGCTGCTTGAGTATATGGACCTACTCCCTTTAATTCACCAAAAACTTTAGCGGATGATGGTACTTCACCATTATAATTATGATGTACTTCTTTAATTGCTGTATGAAAATTGCGGGCACGGCTATAATATCCAAGACCTTCCCAATACTTTAATACTTCATCTTCTTTTGCTTCACTTAACGCTTCAATTGTAGGAAATCGATGAATAAATTTATTGTAATAATCAATGACCGTTTTAACTTGTGTTTGTTGAAGCATAACTTCACTTAGCCATATATAATATGGATTAGTCGTTTCCCTCCAAGGCATTTCTCGTTGATTTTTCTCAAACCATGTCACAATATTATTTTTAAATGTCGTTTCATTTAACATTAAATTATCCTTTCTCTTACATAAAAAAATGTATAAGTTATAATACTTTCTAATATTTGATAAGTATCTTAATTTTGTTATTCTAATTTTTAGATTATAATATATATTAAATCAAGATGAAAAGAGTGAACTTTTATGGATACAGCCACTCATATTGCTATCGGCATTGGACTAACTGCTTTAGCTACACAAGACCCAGCAATGTCACATTCTATGACAGCTACTGCAACAACTTTAATTGCGGGTTCTTTAATACCTGATGGCGATACGGTTTTAAAATTAAAAAATAATGCAACTTATATTTCACATCATCGTGGTATTACACATTCCATACCCTTTACGATTTTATGGCCAATATTACTTGCTTTTATAATATATGTTATCTTTCCGCATATAGATGTGACTCATATATGGATGTGGGCTCAGTTAGCGGTCTTTTTACATGTTTTTGTAGATATCTTTAATTCATATGGTACACAAGCACTTAGACCTATATCAAATAAGTGGATACAACTCGGTGTAATTAATACATTCGATCCAATTATTTTTTTAATATTATGTATAGGAATCACGCTATGGTTATTAGGCGTTCATCCATATCTAGTGTTCTTTCCAATTATTGGTATTTTAATTATTTATTATATTGTTAGATTTAAAATGCAATCAATAATCAAATCTCAAGCGTTGAAACACATTCATGATGAACATCATCCTGTGAAAATTTTTGTTGCACCTACTATGAAATTTATGGAATGGCGTGTAGCGATTCAAACTAAAAACTATGATTATGTAGGTAGAGCTTATGGTCGTAATATAACGTTTAGTGATAAAGTAAAACGTCAACAATTTTCACCCGATACACTTTTATGGCAAATAAAAAGTAATCCTGAAATAAGAACGTTTCTAAAATTCTCTTCTATCTATCGTTGGCAAATACGTAAACTTGATGATCAAACAACTGAGATACGATTGATAGATTTACGTTATCTAAATAAAGGACATTATTCTTTTGCAGCAATTGCACATCTTACTCAAGATCAAAAAATTGACCATTCCTATATTGGATGGGTATTTACAGAAGAAAAACTTCAAAAAAAATTGTACTCTCATTAATTCATTAACTTTAACTATAATTTAAACAACCCCTAGATGACTTATTGACAGTCATTTAGGGGTTATTATTATAACATCAAAAAATATATATGTTATTTATAGTGATTCACTCATATATTAAAAATATTCATATTTCTTGTGGGCAACAAGTCGAGTTAAAATAAAATTGATAACTCCAATTAATACTAAAAAAGCAATAAAATAAATATGATACACAATATTGTACATATTTACAGCTCCAAAAACAATTGAAGATGATAATCCGTCAATCAAATAATATAATGGATTAATTTTTAATATTTGATCAATCATATTTGCCTTATTGTTAGGTATAAAAATGATAGGTACTAAAAAGAATAACACAATTGTTGCTACCACATAAAATTTAAATACTTTTTTACTTATTAAAGTCAATAAACTTAATGTTATTGATATAAAAACAATAAATATAATCGACATTAGTATAAAATAAACAAAAGATATCACCGATGTTTCAAGGTTTACTGGCTTAAAGATTGATGTAATCAATGATAAAACACAGATGATGATAGCCCCTATCAGTGCATTAAGGATGGGCGTAATAATAGGTGTGAGTTGAAATGATTTAGCAATAAGATAATCATACTTATATAATTTGAATGATTTATATATAATATAAGCAATGGTTACAAAAGTATAGAACGCAATCATTCGATATATCCATTGGGCCTTTTCAATTTCTTCTGTATTAAATAAATACATCACTCCAATTATGATACTAATGATAATTAATTGTATTAAAAATAAAATCACATCATATTTCCAAGTCTCTTTTACTTTTGCTTTAGCCAAATGTAAAAGAGATGGAAAATGTTTAAAATATAATATTAACTTATCTATCATGTTTACACCTACAATTCGATATAAATCCATTTACTATTTTTCATATCTGCAATTAAATATCCATTATTTAATTTTGAAATCCATACATTACTTTTAATATTAAATTTACGCTCTAATTTTGATTTATCTACTATAGGAAATACAAAACCAGTTAACTTATCCTCATCATTAAATAACATTTTAATAGGTTGTTGTGTAATAGGCACCACAAATCGTTGATCTTTTTCAGGAACAAGCGTCTTTTTCACTTGCTTATGTGGTTTATGTAATTGAGTATTAAAATAATCAACATACTTACTGTAGTTTGACTTCATATAAGGCGCTAAAGTACTAAATTTATGCGTTTCATATAATGCAGCAGGATTAAAATAATAAATTTTGTTCTTACCTACTTCATATGTATCATCATCGACAATTAAGCGGTATTTTGAAGCACTTTCTCCAGTAATCGTCACAAAAGAATATTTTGGCATTTCAATATCTTGATGATTTGATAATGTCACTTCATCATGTAGAACAATTCCATAAGACAATTTATTTTCAAAAGAATCCGTGTCTTGATTTTGAACTTTCTTCTGAGATTCGTTGATAGGAATTTCAATTTTCCCTATATTATTCACTACCAGTGCGCCAAGTAACACTAAGACGATTAACGTTGAAACTAAAAGCGTCCAAAATTTAACTATAAAATCCGGAACTTTAACATGTTTGTATCGTTCGACTCTTTTAAAGTTATAACTCATTTCCGGCAATCTACTTCTACTTTTCTTCCAATCCAAATCAAAATTCTTAAGTGTTTCTTCATCTTCGATACTTAATCTATCTCTTTCATGATCATTAAATACTGGTAAAACGTCATTTAAAGACCCTTCCATACGCACTTGTCCGTGAGAAATCCATGTAACATAGTTACTTACTTGAGATATTTTAGAAATATCATCGTCTACAAATATAATTGATAAGTCATTAGACACATAGTCTTTTGAAAGTTGTTTCGCCTTATTTAAAAAAGCTTCATCAAGATATTCGAGAATATGACTTAAAATAATAATTTCTGTTTTACAAACTCTTGCAACACTTAAAATCAATTGCGCATACTCAGAGTGACTAAGTTTATTCACTTGAATCGAAGATTTATCATCTAAATGCGCATATTTAATAATTTGATCGACAATATGTGAAGACGTCTCGTAATTAAATAAGCATTGTGTTTCTTCAATATAACTTTTAACAGACATATTTAATAAATGTTTGTTTTTTATATCTCCATAATAAATACTTGCTGATTGTACAACTTTCCCTCTATCAGGTGCAATATCTTGTGCCATAATTCTTCCAATCAATGTTTTGGATGAACCAGGTTCTCCTATGAGTGCAAGAGCTTCTCCTTGATAAATGTGTAAAGTTATTTTATTTAATTCTATGTCTTCCGCGCCATATCCAAACGGCAAATACCACTTTCTATTCTTTTGGTTTCTATAGTATTGTGTAACATTTAATAATTTTAAAACGATTGAACTTCCCATTTGTGTTACATCCTTCTAAATTTTTAATAATGCAATGGGTAAACCCTCTTCAGGATTCGTACTATTTATTCTATAACCCCAAGCAAAAACCCCTTTTAAACGTTCAACTTTAAAGTATTGTTCACTACCATCATTTAATTTATACATTCTGCCTATATTAATTTTAGAACGATCGACTAAATAACTCTCAGCTACAATGACTTTACTTTCATAAACATCATATTCATTCATTATGCCATTCATTTCAGCTTTACGCATTTTTTCTTTACATAATTGTATTTCATGTCTCAATTCCTGTTCAGACATTTCACTTAATCTTTTGTCACTCATCTAAAATACCACTTTCTGCTAATTTAATTTTTATTTTATCATAATTATATCCTTTTCTCATAAGTGCTTCTATTGTTTTCATTTTTAATGTATTACCATCATATTTACGACATTGTTTATTATAAACTTTTTCTAAATCCTTTTGTAATAAGTCATCTAGCACTTCTTCGTCTTGAGCAAAGTCTAACTCATTAAGTACATATTGTGCAGTTTCTATTGTATATCCTTTTTGGATTAAGCTATGCATTACTTTTTGCTTTACTTTAACAACAGGACCTTTTTTAGTTTTCATTATTTTTTTAGCAACATGAATGATAGATTCTATAGGTTGCTCTTCTTCATATCGTTTAACATATCTATCTATAATATTAGGTTCTACTCCAACTTGGTATAGTTTTTGTTTAAATACTTCAGGTCCTTTATCTGTTGTGTTGATCATTGTATTTTTTAAACTTTCAGCATAATCTTCATGATTAATATATTGCTCTTTATAACAATATTCAATCACTTTTTGTACTGCCATTTCATTAATATCATTCTTTTTCAAATAATCACTAACTTCTTTTTCAGTTCGTTTTTTATATGATAAATATTGTATTGCCATATTAACTCCTAGACGATAGTGTTCGTATTTTTGAATTTTTTCCATTTCTGCAGCATCTATCATTTGATTCTTTTTCAAATTGAATTTAACGAGTGTATCTATATCAATTCCCATTTCAAATGCTTCGTCAAGAAAGAGATTAAATCGTTCTTTATTATTTTTTTGAACTTCTATTTTAGTAATTTTCGGCATCATTATTCTCCTCATACTAATTAAAAATTGTATTTTAATAATATATTTATTTTATAACAGAAAATCTAACACATATAGTATTTGATATTAAAAAAGAGCGAAATGGAAGTTTATTTATTCTCATTCTCACTCTTAGTTTATATTTAATTAAATTGTTATATTACTATATTAATAATTATTAAGTTGCGATAAGGCTTCTTGATATTGACTGTCAGAAATATAATTCTGTTGTCTCATTTTTTCTAAATTCACTTTAATTCGATTCTTGAAATTATTTGATACGTTATTAATATCATATACACTTGGGGCATTAACTTTACTTGCTAGCATTGCACTTTGTAATACAGTAATAATCGGATAACTACTATTATTTTGATTTGTAGTTGCACCAAAATAGTAATTTGCTGCACTTTCAATATCATATTGATTATTACCATAGTAAATATTATTCAAATAAAAACTTAATATCTGATTTTTACTGTATTGCTGTTCAACTTTATGCGCGACAAATAATTCTTTTAGTTTACGTGTAAATGAACGTTCATTATTGTAATAATAATTTTTTACAGTTTGTTGAGTAATGGTGCTCCCGCCTTGTACCTCACGTTCACCAATCGTTGAAAATAATGCACGTGTTGTCCCTTTGATATCGAATCCATGATGTTTAGAAAAACGTTCATCTTCCATAGATATAAATGCGCCCTTAACATAATTCGGCATATTGTCTGATGATACAAAATTACTCTTATTTTCAATCGTTTGTAAATCATCGACATTCGCTCTAGATGATAAAAAATACATTAATCCAGTAAACAAAGCAAATATAATCAGAAATATAATAAACATTCTTAGAAAGAGCCGTTTACTTTTCTTCTTTTTCGGTGGTGAACCCACAGGTTGATAATAGGTATTATAATAAGGCTCATTTTGATAATAAGTTGTTTTCTCTTTTGGATAGTTATCTCTTTGTCTTCTTTTCATGGGATTGCTCCTTTACTTAAAGGTCACTCTATAATTGAGAGTTTAACAGTAAGTATTATTTTTATCTATATAAACAATCAAAAATCAGTCTCAAGGTGTATCATTGGTTTTTATATCGCTCAAATTTTCAAGTTACTTTGAAGAAGATAGAGAAGGATTTTTTAAAGATGGATAAGCGGATTTAAAAAACGATATTAAGTTCATAAATATATGAATTTTTAAAAGTAACATTTAAAACGTATTTTCTCCATTTCTAGAAAACAAGGAAAACAAATCAATCAGACGCTTATGAATTGACACGACTTGTAATGATACATTCTCAGTTTCATTGGAGCCTATCCAGAATACAGTTACATTGTAATTCAATCATCGACTATCAACACATTAAAAA
>NZ_JANJPM010000043.1:0-13911 GCF_026222585.1 Staphylococcus sp. SUC_1.2
ATCAAACGCTTATTAAATAATCCAGAATTATTATTAATGGAGGGGTAAAACATGGTAGTTGGAGATTTCCCAATTGAAACAGATACTATTGTAATCGGAGCAGGTCCTGGTGGATATGTTGCTGCAATTCGTGCAGCTCAATTAGGACAAAAAGTTACTATTGTTGAAAAAGGTGACTTAGGTGGTGTGTGCTTAAACGTTGGATGTATTCCTTCAAAAGCGTTATTACATGCTTCTCATCGTTTCGTAGAAGCTCAACACTCTGAAAATTTAGGGATTATAGCTGAAAGCGTATCACTTAAATTTGATAAAGTTCAAGAATTTA
This sequence comes from Staphylococcus sp. SUC_1.2, assembly GCF_026222585.1. Lineage (NCBI taxonomy): Bacteria > Bacillati > Bacillota > Bacilli > Caryophanales > Staphylococcaceae > Staphylococcus > Staphylococcus sp. SUC_1.2. Next base: position 326 of record NZ_JANJPM010000043.1, read on the forward strand.
AACAATCAGTTGTTAATAAATTAACTGGCGGTGTTGAAGGTTTATTAAAAGGTAATAAAGTTGACATCGTTCGTGGTGAAGCTTATTTCGTAGATGAAAATAGTTTACGTGTTATGGATGAGAAAAGTGCTCAAACGTATAACTTCAAAAATGCTATTATTGCAACTGGTTCAAGACCAATTGAAATTCCTAATTTTGAATTTGGTAAACGCGTTATCGATTCAACAGGCGCTTTAAACTTACAAGAAGTTCCTGGTAAATTAGTAGTTGTCGGTGGCGGTTATATTGGTTCAGAACTTGGTACTGCATTTGCTAACTTCGGTTCTGAAGTTACAATTTTAGAAGGTGCTAAAGAAATTCTTGGTGGTTTCGAAAAACAAATGGTTCAACCTGTTAAAAAAGGTATGAAAGAAAAAGGCGTTGAAATTATCACTGAAGCTATGGCTAAAAACGCTGAAGAAACTGAAAACGGTGTTAAAGTTACTTACGAAGCTAAAGGTGAAGAAAAAACAATTGAAGCTGATTATGTATTAGTAACTGTAGGTCGTCGTCCAAATACAGACGAATTAGGCTTAGAAGAATTAGGTCTTAAATTTGCTGATCGTGGATTATTAGAAGTAGACAAACAAAGCCGTACTTCTATTAAAAACATCTACGCAATTGGTGATATCGTGCCTGGTTTACCACTTGCACACAAAGCAAGTTATGAAGGTAAAGTAGCTGCAGAAGTAATTTCAGGTCAAGCATCAGAAGTTGATTATATTGGTATGCCTGCTGTATGCTTCACTGAACCAGAATTAGCTCAAGTTGGTTATACTGAAGCTCAAGCTAAAGAAGAAGGTTTAGATTTCAAAGCATCTAAATTCCCTTATGCTGCTAACGGACGTGCATTATCATTAGATGATACAACTGGTTTTGTTAAATTAATTACATTAAAAGAAGATGACACAGTTATTGGTGCTCAAGTAGCAGGTAATGGTGCTTCTGATATTATTTCTGAATTAGGTTTAGCAATCGAAGCAGGTATGAATGCTGAAGATATCGCATTAACTGTTCATGCTCATCCAACATTAGGTGAAATGACTATGGAAGTTGCCGAAAAAGCTATTGGATTACCAATCCATACTATGTAATTTCCTTTTGAAATAATTGTGAATTAAATCGACGTATTTAATTGAAATAACCATTTACGGTGGGACTATGATTTTATAAGGAATCTAGTTCCACCTTTTTTTATAGAATTAAGTTTATATTTTGGAGGGTAACTATGGAATATCAATATCCACTCGATTTAGATTGGTCTAATGAGGAAATGGTTGATGTTATTAAATTTTTTAATCAAATTGAAAACTATTATGAAAAATCTATAATAGGTACTGAACTAATGAAACAATATAAAAAATTTAAACAAATTGTGCCAAGTAAAGCTGAAGAAAAACAAATTTTTAAAGAATTTGAAGAAAAAAGTGGCTATAATAGCTATAAAGTCATCCAAGAAGTTAAAAAGAATCCTGATCGAGAAAATTTTAGTAAACATTAAGATTTCTAATTCAATCTCAATTTTTTAATATACCTATTGAATTTAAAGCTGTATTTTGTTATTTTTATTAAGCATTAAACAAAATGTTTGATAATAGTAAACAAGATACAGCTTTTTTAGGTGGTTAGTTATGCAAATTGGATATAAATTAAAAAATTTAAGACGTCAAAAAAATCTTACTCAAGAAGAGTTAGCGGAACGAACTGATTTATCAAAAGGATATATTTCACAAATTGAAAGTGAATATGCGTCTCCAAGTATGGAAACATTTTTAAATATATTAGAAGTATTAGGTACTACACCAAGTGATTTTTTTAAAGAAAAAGCGAAAGAGAAAGTATTATATAAAAAAAATGAACGAACTATTTATGATGAATATGACCGAGGATATATTTTAAATTGGATTGTACCTAGTTCAAATGAATATGAAATGGAACCTCTTATATTAACAATTAAGCCTGAATCATCGTACAAATCTTTTGAACCTTCTGAATCTGATACCTTTATTTATTGTTTAGAAGGATGTGTAACACTTACGTTAGGTAAAGAGCGCTATCAAGCTTATGAGGGAGATGTGTTTTATTTTAGAGCAAATGAATTACATCAATTACATAATCATTCAGAAAATGAAGTTAAAATTCTAATTGTAGCAACAGCATCATACTTATAAAGGAGGAAATGGATTGGAGTCACTATTATCTTTTAAGAAAGTTACTAAGAAATTTGATGATACAACAATATTAAATAATATGAACTTAGATATTGAATCGGGATATTTTTATACGTTGCTTGGTCCCTCAGGATGTGGTAAAACTACAATTTTAAAACTTATTGCAGGATTTGAACAACCTAGTGAAGGTCAAATTATTTATAAAAATCAGTCTATCGAAAAATTACCTGCAAATAAACGTAGAGTAAATACAGTATTTCAAGATTATGCTTTATTTCCTCATTTAAATGTATATGAGAATATTGCTTTTGGTTTAAGACTAAAAAAGTTTTCTAAACAAGAGATTGATAAAGAAGTTAAAGAAGCATTAAAACTTGTTAAGCTCACAGGTTATGAACAACGTCATATTGATGAAATGAGTGGGGGACAAAAACAAAGAGTCGCTATTGCCAGAGCTATTGTAAATAAACCTGAAATTTTATTATTAGATGAATCTCTTTCGGCACTAGATTTAAAATTACGTACTGAAATGCAATATGAACTGCGTGAGTTACAAAAAAGATTAGGCATCACTTTTATTTTTGTTACTCATGATCAAGAAGAAGCATTGGCACTTAGTGATTATATTTTTGTGATGAAAGATGGTGAAATACAACAATTTGGTACACCAACAGATATTTATGATGAACCAGTGAATCGATTCGTGGCTGATTTTATTGGAGAATCTAATATTGTTGATGGCACAATGGTTAAAGATTTTGTAGTGAATATATATGGTCAGGATTTTGAATGTGTTGATGCTCGGATTCCATCTGGGAAAAAAATTGAAGTAGTGATTCGTCCAGAGGATATTTCTTTAGTTGAATCGACACAAGGTTTATTCACTGCAACTGTCGATTCAATGCTTTTTAGAGGTGTACATTACGAAATTTGTTGTATTGATGAAAAAGGGTATGAATGGGTTATTCAATCTACTAAAAAGACCACAATAGGAAGTCAGGTAGGTTTGTTTTTTGAACCGGAAGCTATTCATATTATGGTTCCTGGAGAAACTGAAGAAGAATTTGATAAACGTATTGAAAGTTATGAGGATATTGAACATGCGTAATTTAAATAAATTTCTCATCATTCCATATTTATTATGGATGATTATTTTTATTATTATTCCTGTGCTATTACTTGTATATTTTTCATTTATCGATATAAATGGTCATTTTAGTTTTACCAATTATCGACAAGTCTTTTCAATGAAATATTTAAAAATGATGTGGGATTCTATTTTTTATGCGGCACTTATAACAATCATTACACTAATTATAAGTTATCCTGCAGCCTATTTTATTAGATCTTCAAAATTCCAAAATATTTGGTTACTTATATTAATCATACCAACATGGATTAATTTATTGTTAAAAACGTATGCTTTTATTGGGATTTTAAGTCACGAAGGTATGATTAATAAAATGTTAGGTATAATGCATATTGATCCCCTAAATTTGTTGTTTACATCAGGTGCGTTTTTACTTGTTGCAAGTTATATTTATATACCATTTATGATTTTGCCTATTTTTAATAGCATGAAATCAATTCCTAATAATTTATTACAAGCTTCAAGTGATTTAGGTGCAAATACATTTACTACTTTTCGTAAAATCATACTTCCTTTGACTAAAGAAGGTATAATGACAGGTGTTCAAGTCACATTTATACCAGCACTATCATTATTTATGATTACTAGACTGATAGCTGGAAATAAAGTGATTAATATTGGTACATCTATTGAGGAACAATTTTTAGTTATTCAAAACTACGGAATGGGTTCGACAATAGCTATCTTTTTAATTGTATTTATGGCCTTTATCTTAATTATTACTAAATCTAAAGAAACAAATGGAAGAGGGTGAATTAAATGAAATGGTACGGAAAACTTTATATAGGAATATTACTTGTTGTATTATATCTTCCTATTTTTTTCTTAATGTTTTATTCGTTTAATTCAGCTGGAAATATGGTACATTTTGAACATTTTACATTAGAACATTATCAAGCTTTATTTCAAGATGATCATTTAATGTCTGTAATATTCAATACAATAGCAGTTGCATTGCTATCCGCAGCAGTATCTACTATTATAGGAACATTTGGAGCAATATCAATTTATTATTTGCGAAATAAGAAGTTTAAATTGACATTACTTACATTAAATAATGTACTAATGGTTTCATCTGATGTTGTCATAGGTGCCTCATTTTTAATTATGTTCACAGCTTTAGGACATATATTTGGATTAGGGCTAGGATTTGGAACAGTATTAGCATCGCATATTGCATTCTGTATACCTATAGTAGTCATTCTTGTGCTACCACAGCTATATGAAATGAATCATAATATGTTAAATGCAGCTCGTGATTTAGGCGCTACAGAATCTCAAGTACTCGGACGTATACTTTTACCAAACTTAATGCCTGCTATTATTGGTGGTTTTTTTATGGCACTTACCTATTCTCTAGATGATTTTACTGTAAGTTTTTTTGTGACAGGTAATGGATTTAGTGTCTTATCAGTAGATGTGTATGCCATGGCTCGAAAAGGTATCAGTATGGAAATAAATGCTATTTCAACAATCTTATTTTTAGCTATTGTGCTAGGTATTATTGGATACTATGCACTTCAAAATACATTAAAACGTAGAAGTGCTAAAAGAGGTGCAATAGAATGAAACAATTTTTTCAGTTAATTATCGGTGCCATTGTAGTAGGATTGATATGTTTAGGAATAAGTCATTGGTTTAATTCTCAAGATAATACAAAAAATGGTAAAAAAGTCTATGTATATAACTGGGGAGAATACATTGATCCTGATTTAATAAAGAAATTTGAAAAAGAGACAGGTATACAAGTTGTTTATGAAACGTTTGATTCGAATGAAGCTATGGAAGCAAAAATTAAAAATGGTGGTACACATTATGATGTTGCATTTCCAAGTGAATATACGGTTCAAAAATTAAAAAGAGAACATTTATTAGAACCTTTAGATCATCAGAAAATACCCAATATTAAAAATTTGGATTCTGATTATATGAATATGGCTTATGATCCACATAATACCTATTCACTACCCTATTTTTTTGGAACGGTAGGTATTCTATACAATAAAAAAGCGTATCCTAATGAACAATTTGATAGTTGGAGCGATTTATATCAGTCTAAATACAAAAATGACATATTACTTGTTGACGGGGCTAGAGAAATTATAGGGTTAGCTTTAAATAAATTGGGTTATAGTTTAAATGATTCCAATCCTGTTCATATTAAGCAAGCAGAACAAGACTTACAATCTCTTACACCTCAAGTTAGAGGGGTAGTAGGCGATGAAATTACTATGATGCTTCAACAAAATGAAGGCCATATTGCTGTAGTATGGAGTGGTGTAGCAGCACCACTTGTTCAAGACGGAAATACTTATGATTATGTGGTTCCTAAAGAAGGTTCGAATTTATGGTTTGATAATATGGTCATTCCTAAAACTGCTCAAAATAAAGAAGGGGCATACCAATTTATTAACTTTTTATTAGATGCCAAAAATAATAAACAAAATACAGAATGGGTTGGGTATGCTACTCCGAATAAGGCAGCTAGAAATTTATTACCAAATAACATAAAAAACGATCCCCGTTTTTATCCAACTCAAAAAGAACAAAAACATTTAGAAGTTTATAAAGATTTAGGAGAGAAAACATTAGGAGAATATAACGAAAGTTTCTTGAATTTTAAAATGTCGTTAAAATAAGTGATAATTAGTAGTTATTTTCCTATAAATTAGATATAATAATCTGACAAGTCAATTAAGGAGTTGTAATAAATGTCAGGAGAACGATACACACAAATCAAACGACCTGTGAGCCGTTTAACTGAGAAACTTTTAGGTTGGATTAGTTGGATTTTCTTATTAATATTAACGGTTATTACAATGTTTATTGCACTCGTATCATTCAGTAATGATACATCTATTCAAAATCTTGAAAATTCCATGAATAATAATCAATTAATACAACAAATACTAGTTAACAATAGTCTAAATACGACTCAATTTGTTATATGGTTACAAAATGGAATTTGGGCAATTATCGTGTACTTTATCATTTGTTTATTAATTTCATTTTTAGCTTTAATTTCTATGAATATTAGAATTTTATCTGGAATATTATTTTTAATTGCTTCCATTATTACTTTGCCTTTAGTGTTATTATTTATTACATTAATTATTCCAATCTTCTTCTTCATTACAGCGATTATGATGTTTGCAAGAAGAAGTAAATTAGAAACTGTTCCAGCATATGGTTCTACTTACGATTATCCCCCTTATTATAATCAAAGAGATGATTATGATGATAGATATTATTATGAAGAAGAACCTACTCAATATAATGATGAAGAAGAGTACATAGAACCACCTCGTAAGACTAAAAAATCAGAACGTCGTACTCGTCGTAAACCTTCAAGTTATTATAATGAAAGAGAACATGATTATGAGGATTATAATCATATTAATCAAAATAATAATGAGCAAGATTTTAATGATGATATTGAGGAAGATAAATATAATCAATATCCTAAACGTGCTGTAACAAGTGAATATCAACAATCTTCAAATGATGATGATACTTCTGGCGTGCTTTCAAGACAAAGAAAGTATAAATATAAATCAAAAAATAGTATGCCGAATGAAGTTAATGATGATGATGAAAATATATTCAATGAAAATAATGTAGAAACAGACTCATATATTGATAAGAAAGAACAAAAAGCACAACGTAAAAGAGAAAAAGCGGAATTACGTGCTAAGAAAAAAGAAAAACGTAAAGCTTATAATCAACGTATGAAAGAAAAAAGAAAGAATCAGCCAAGTGCTGTTAATCAACGTCGAATGAATTATGAAGAACGTAAGCAAATTTTAAATAAAGAAGAAAACAAAGAGAAACACTCAGTTGATCAAGAATAATTGAAGGTTATTAGTTTTACGTATAGCTCCCAAGCAATTTGAATTAAATGGCTTGGGAGTTTATTTATAGTCAATAAAAATAAAATTAGATAAGTATGTAATAATAGAAAGATATAAATTAAAATAAAATGCATACATAATTGAAATGATATAATCGCAATAATCAGTTCTATTGGAGTATTTGTAAAACCTACATTAATATTAAAAATTAAATCTATACTATTCATATTATGACATTGATATGAAAGTTTAATATAGTGTGGTTTGCAATGATATTATGGAAGTTATAATGAATTAAAAGAATACAGAGAAAAACTATTGTTAAGATATCATGTTCAATACCTTAACAATAGTTTTATTTTATGCAAAAAATTCTTTAAATGTTTCGATAATTAAATAAACATTAAGTAGGCTTAGAATAATAATTAAACTCCAAGAACAAAAGTTAATCCAGTTTTTATTATAAAAAGGGCCCATTAATTTTTTGTTGCTTGTTGCAAGTTGTAAAGGAATGAGTGAAAACGGTAAAGCGATACTTAAAAATACTTGAGAAAGTACTAAAAGTTGTTCCATTTTATTTTCATTACCTTTAAATACAATTAAACAAATTATAACAGGAATGACAGCTAAACCTCTAGTTATTAATCGTCTTAACCAATTTGGAATTGATAATCTTAAAAATCCTTCCATAACAATTTGACCTGAGAGTGTTCCAGTGATTGTAGAATTTTGTCCAGATGCAAGTAGTGCAATAGCGAATAATGTACTCATGATACTGCCAAGTACTGACCCTAGAAGCGGCTGAGTTTTAAGGGCATGATATAAATCATAAAATCCTCCTAATTTATCAGCATTAACACCATAAAATAGTGCAGCACCTAATATAAGTAACAAGCAATTTACTATAAAAGCGATGCTTAATTGTATATTAGAATCAATTGTTGCATATTTTATTGCTTGTGCCTTATCGTTCTCATTAGTTCTATCATATTTACGTGATTGTACAATCGAAGAATGTAAATAGAGATTATGAGGCATAATTGTAGCACCAATAATCCCTAAAGCAATATACAGCACACTGTGATTTGTAACGATATCCTTATGAGGAATAAAACCGTTAAGAATATTAATCACTTTAGGTGACGAAATAAATACTTCGAATAAGAAAATAATTAGAACAGTAAAAATTAATGTTCCGACAATCGCTTCGATTTTTCTGAAACCAAATTTCATAATAAAGAGTAAAAGAAAAACATCTAAAACAGTTATAAGTGCACCTATAATTAAAGGAATATTAAACAATAAATCTAGAGCTATTGCACTTCCGATAATTTCAGCAATATCTGTAGCGATAATAGCTAGTTCTGCTATTATCCAAAACATAATTGCTAACGGGCGATTTAAATAATGACGTGTCATTTGTGCTAAATCCATATCTGTAGCAATACCTAATCTCACTGTCATGCTTTGCAAAAGCATTGCAGATAAACTAGAAACTAAAATAATAAAAAGAAGGATATAGCCAAATTGTGCTCCACCTTGCATAGATGTAATCCAGTTACCTGGGTCCATATATCCTACCGCTACTAATAATCCTGGACCTAAAAAAGCTAGAAATTTTTGGCTTGCACTTTTATGACTACTAAAATCTACTGTATTATTAATTTCATCTAAGCTGCGTTGTTTTTTATCACTCATATAATTCATTCATACACTCCTAAAATCTTTTTAATTATATTAACCTAAATATATTTTTAGGTCAACCTAAAAATGTTGTAAAAAAGAATATTACTGAATTTAGATGGATCTTCAAGACAGTGAGTGATTACCAATAAAATAAAAAACACCTGAGACTTCTAGTAAAGTCCCAGGCCGAAGAATAGTATTTATTCATATAATTTTAAGAATTCATCAAATGTTTCTTTAATAAAAGCTAAAAATGTTTCATCTGATTTTAATCGTTCATCACTAGGGGCTAAAGTACGTGCTATAAAAAATTCTCCTTTTTTCACATTTTTAACACGATCAATAGCTTGATGTAAATCAGTATCACTTAAATCTTTGATATATTGTTTATCTTTTTTCATGTGATTTAAACTAATTTGATAATCATTTGGAAGTTGTTTTAATGCATTAAAATGTTTGTCAAAAACTTTAACACGTTCTTCTTTATTTTTTCCTTCATGCATTATTCCATACATGATAAATAATTGATCCCTAAAAAGGCCAATTTGGAAGTGGGGTAACATTTTATAACCACGTTTATTAGGTGCAAAAGCGACCCAGGTATCTATAGGAGGATTAACACTTCTACGCGCATGTTTAGCAACATGTGCATAAAATGTTTCTCCAGTTTGAGAAGTGAAATACTCACTAAAATAATCGCCTAACTGATGTAATTGAGGTCTAATATATTTATTTAAAGCTTCCATTCGTTCATCTAAACCCTCAACGTCAAATGCTTTAAAATCTTTAGGTGTAAATGTGTATTGTGTCATTGATCTTCCTCCTATTTTAATAGTATGTTGAGTTTATTGTAGCATATATTTCAAAGTGATGATGATAGAATAGTAATATACAATATAGATAGTTAATTTAAACTAATAAGGTAGAGTCAGTACCTAGATGTTAGTCATTTAATTTTTAGGATTTTACCCCTCGTGGTTAGGAGAGTGTCATGAGATTAATAAAAGTAAAAGAAAAAAGACTATAATACAATACTAAAAATTTGGGAGAAATCTGTAGTAAAAACACATGATTTTTTTAAAGAAGAAGATAGAATGCAATTAAAAAATGACCTTCTAACTTATTTAAAATATGTAGATGCATATCTATGATTTTATGATAAAGAAGTTATTGGTTTTTCGGGAATTAATGATGAAAATTTGGAAATGTTGTTTATAGATCCTAAACATTTTAATAAAGGTTACGGTACAATCATACTTCAGTCACTGATTCAAGAAGATAAAATCCAATATGTAGATGTTAATAAAGATAACCAACATGCATTGAAATTTTATATTAAAAATGGTTTTAAAGCATATAGTGAATCTCAAAAAGACAATCAAGGTAGAGATTACCCGATTTTACATTTAAAATTAGCTTAATGATCTTTTATTTATTTATCTTCCATAATTATAAGATGAATGTACATATTTATTCATATATTTTAAATGTTTTCAGTCTTTTATATCATGGATTTGATAGGTTGCTTTTATTGGCGACCTATTTTTATGCTTATAAACTATTCATAAGAGTTTAATATATAGTGATGAAGGTATAAAATGATGTATAACAATTATAAAATTGATTTGATGTATAATAGTAAGCAACAGGAGATGATAGTATGTCGCTATATGATTTTGCTAAAGGCTTAGTTTTAGAAGCAGGAAATAAAGTTAGAATAATGATGAAGGAAGAATTAAATATTGAAACAAAATCAAATCCGAATGACTTAGTTACAAATGTTGATAAAGCTACTGAAAATTATATATATGATGCGATTACCCATAGTTATCCAGAACATCGTGTTATTGGGGAAGAAGGACATGGTCATGATTTAACTCATGTTGAAGGGGTCGTATGGGTAGTGGATCCAATTGATGGCACATTAAACTTTGTACATCAAAAAGAAAATTTTGCTATCTCAATTGGTATCTATCGAAATGGTAAACCATACGCTGGCTTTGTATATGATGTAATGAAAGATGTTTTATATCATGCCAAGGTAGGTGAGGGTGCATTTGAAAATAAACATCCATTATCTACGATTGAATCTACCACCCTAAAGAAAAGCTTAATTGGTATCAACCCAAATTGGGTAACCAAACCTAAAATGGGTCCTATATTTCAAGATATAGTAAATGATGCAAGAAGCTGTAGAGCATATGGTAGTGCAGCTTTAGAAATTATAAGTGTAGCTAAAGGACAATTGGCTGCTTATATCACACCTAGATTACAGCCTTGGGACTTTGCTGGTGGTCTTATTGTATTAAATGAAGTTGGAGGCGTAGCTAGTAACTTATTAGGTGAACCATTAAATATTTCAAGTGCGAATTCAGTATTAGTAGGAAATTCAAATATTCATAAAGAAATATTAGAAATTTATCTAGCACCTAATACGACTACTTTAATAGAATTACATCAACGCTTTAAAAAATAAAAAATCTGATTTCAATAAAAAAGCCTGAGACAAAAATATCTCAAGCTTTATATATCTTAATGGTTGATTATAGCCAATTGTTTTCACGATACTTTTTCTTAAGCGTAAATCCGGCGCCAAACGTTGCAATGAAAAGTATAAATGTTAAAATCATCATTGGAATACTTCCGGCACCCACGCTGAAACTAAAGAGCACTAAAAATATAACTGCTACAATAGAAAGTATCCAGAATATACCTTTAGATTTTGGTTTTTCCATCCCCATCCCCACCTTTTAGTTATCTTTTGTTAATATTATGATATAATAAAAAAGTTGCAATTAAAAGTGGGAATTTACTCAAGAAAGGATATTATAAAATGACTAATAGAAGAGAAGATGTTCGTAATATTGCAATTATTGCTCACGTCGACCATGGTAAAACAACACTAGTTGACGAATTGCTTAAACAATCTGGAATCTTCAGAGAAAATGAGCATGTTGATGAAAGAGCAATGGACTCTAATGACTTAGAAAGAGAACGTGGTATTACAATTCTTGCTAAAAATACTGCGATAAATTATAAAGGTACAAGAATTAACATCTTAGATACACCAGGGCATGCTGACTTTGGTGGTGAAGTTGAACGTATCATGAAAATGGTAGATGGTGTTGTACTTGTTGTAGATGCCTACGAAGGTACGATGCCACAAACACGTTTCGTACTAAAAAAAGCATTAGAACAAAATTTAAAACCTGTTGTAGTAGTTAATAAAATTGATAAACCTTCTGCTAGACCAGAAGCGGTAGTAGATGAAGTATTAGATTTATTTATTGAACTTGAAGCAAATGATGAACAACTTGATTTCCCAGTTGTTTATGCATCAGCTGTAAATGGAACAGCGAGTCTTGATTCTGAAAAACAAGATGAAAACATGCAGTCTTTATATGAAACAATTCTTGATTATGTGCCTGCTCCAATTGATAACAGTGATGAACCACTACAATTCCAAGTAGCATTATTAGACTATAATGATTACGTTGGTCGTATTGGTATTGGTCGTGTATTTAGAGGTAAAATGCGTGTCGGCGATAATGTATCGCTTATTAAATTAGATGGTACAGTGAAAAACTTCCGTGTAACAAAAATCTTTGGTTTCTTTGGTTTAAAACGTGAAGAAATTGAAGAAGCACAAGCGGGAGATTTAATTGCTGTATCAGGAATGGAAGATATCAACGTAGGTGAAACAGTTACACCACATGATCATCAAGAAGCGTTACCAGTATTGCGTATTGATGAACCTACACTTGAAATGACATTCAAAGTAAATAATTCACCATTTGCTGGTCGTGAAGGGGATTTTGTAACTGCTCGTCAAATCCAAGAACGTTTAGATCAACAACTTGAAACAGATGTATCTTTAAAAGTTACACCAACAGATTCTCCAGATACGTGGATTGTAGCTGGCCGTGGAGAGTTGCACTTATCTATTTTAATTGAGAATATGAGACGTGAAGGGTTTGAACTTCAAGTTTCTAAACCTCAAGTTATTTTACGTGAAATTGATGGTGTATTAAGTGAACCGTTTGAACGTGTTCAATGTGAAGTTCCATCTGAAAATGCTGGAGCAGTGATTGAATCACTTGGTGCGCGTAAAGGTGAAATGTTAGACATGTTAACAACTGATAATGGATTAACACGTTTAATCTTTATGGTACCTGCACGTGGTATGATTGGATATACAACTGAATTTATGTCTATGACACGTGGTTATGGCATTATTAATCATACATTTGAAGAATTTAGACCTCGTGTTAAAGCACAAATTGGTGGCCGTCGTAATGGTGCATTAATTTCAATGGATCAAGGACAAGCAACAGCCTATGCCATCATTGGTCTAGAGGACCGAGGTGTAAACTTCATGGAACCAGGTACTGAAGTTTATGAAGGTATGATTGTAGGAGAACATAACCGTGAAAACGACTTAACAGTTAATATTACTAAAGCTAAACATCAAACTAACGTACGTTCAGCAACAAAAGATCAAACTCAAACAATGAATCGTCCAAGAATTTTAACGTTAGAAGAAGCATTAGAATATATTAATGATGATGAATTGGTTGAAGTAACGCCTCAAAGTATTCGTTTAAGAAAGAAAATTTTAAATAAAGCTGCACGTGAAAAAGAAGCGAAACGTGTAAAACAAATGATGCAAGATCAATAAAACTAATAAAA
>NZ_JANJPM010000044.1:0-13235 GCF_026222585.1 Staphylococcus sp. SUC_1.2
TTTTCATTTTCTCACAATTTAATGGATCATAATGGTAATTAAATTATGAAATGTAGCGAGATTTATTGTTTTAAAAACCATATTTTTGCTTAACTTACATACTTTGTTTGAAATAAGTAGGTCATATGATAAAATTATAGAGATTTTAGAAAGAGAGGAAGTTAGCTTATGACGAAACCTATTGTAGCTATTGTAGGTAGGCCTAATGTAGGGAAATCTACAATATTTAATAGAGTAGTAGGTGAACGTGTTTCAATTGTCGAAGACACACCTGGTGTTACACGTGATAGAATTTATTCATCAGGCGAATGGTTAACACATGAATTTAATATTATTGATACTGGTGGAATAGAAATAGGAGATGCTCCATTTCAAACCCAAATAAGAGCACAAGCTGAAATCGCAATTGATGAAGCAGATGTCATTATCTTTATGGTTAATGTTCGAGAAGGTTTAACCCAAAGTGATGAAATGGTTGCACAGATGCTATATAAATCTAAAAAGCCTGTTGTATTGGCTGTTAATAAAGTAGATAACCCTGAGATGAGAAATGACATTTTTGACTTTTACTCATTAGGTTTTGGAGATCCATATCCAATATCAGGATCACACGGCTTAGGTTTAGGGGATCTATTAGATGAGGTAGTTAAGCACTTTGACGAAGAAACTGAAGATCCATATGATGAAGATACTATAAGGCTATCAATAATCGGTCGCCCTAATGTAGGAAAATCTAGTTTAGTAAATGCAATTCTTGGTGAAGATCGTGTTATTGTATCAAATGTTGCCGGAACTACTAGAGATGCTGTAGATACCGAATACAGTTATGATGGACAAGATTATGTTTTAATAGATACAGCAGGTATGCGTAAAAAAGGAAAAGTGTACGAATCAACTGAAAAATATTCAGTACTACGTGCACTTAAAGCAATTGAGCGATCTAATGTAGTCTTGATTGTAATCGATGCTGAGGAAGGTATAATCGAGCAAGATAAACGTGTTGCAGGATATGCTCACGAAGAAGGTAAAGCAGTTGTCATTGTAGTGAATAAATGGGACACAGTTGACAAAGATAGTAACACAATGAAGAAATTTGCTGATGATGTCAGAAATCAATTCCAATTTTTAGATTATGCTCAAATTGCTTTTGTTTCTGCTAAGGAAGGCACTCGTTTACGCACGCTATTCCCATATATTAATGAAGCAAGCGAAAACCATAAAAAACGTGTTCAAAGTTCTACTTTAAATGAAGTTGTCACTGATGCTATATCTATGAATCCTACTCCAACAGATAAAGGCCGTCGTTTAAATGTATTCTATACTACTCAAGTAGCTAACGAGCCTCCAACATTTGTTGTATTCGTTAATGATGTCGAACTAATGCATTTTTCTTACAAACGTTACCTTGAAAATCAAATCCGTCATGCATTTGGTTTTGAAGGAACACCTATTCACATCATTCCAAGAAGAAGAAACTAAGAAGGAGTTAAAACTATGACTAAAATTACTGTTTTTGGTATGGGAAGTTTTGGTACTGCATTAGCTAATGTATTAGCTGAAAATGGACATACTGTTTTAATGTGGGGAAAAAATGAAGATAGTGTGAAAGAATTAAATGATCACCATCAAAATAAACGTTATTTAAAAGATGTCGTTTTAGATAGTAGAATTAAAGCAACTAGTGATATTAAAGAAGCCGTGAATTTTACTGATATATATTTAATGGCTCTACCAACTAAAGCAATGCGTGAAGTTACAAGTGAAATTGATAGTTTAATTGATTCTAAGAAAACTTTTATTCATGTTGCAAAAGGTATAGAAAATGATACATTCAAACGTGTTTCAGAAATGATTGAAGATTCAATTTCAGAAGATCACAATGGTGGTATCGGGGTTTTATCAGGTCCTAGTCACGCAGAAGAAGTAGTGATTAAACAACCAACTACAGTCGCCGCATCATCAAAAGATGAAAAAGTTAGTAAACTGATTCAAGATTTATTTATGAATGATTATTTACGTGTATACACTAATAATGATTTAGTCGGTGTTGAACTAGGAGGAGCATTAAAAAATATAATTGCAGTTGCAAGTGGTATTGTAGCAGGCATGGGCTATGGTGATAATGCTAAAGCTGCTTTAATGACACGAGGTTTAGCTGAAATAAGCCGATTAGGTGAAAAATTAGGTGCTGATCCAATGACATTTTTAGGTCTTGGTGGTATTGGAGATCTAATTGTTACTTGTACATCAACGCATTCACGTAATTACACTTTAGGATTTAAATTAGGACAAGGCCAAACAATGGATGAAGCTTTAAATGAAATGAATATGGTAGTAGAAGGGATTTATACTACTAATTCTGTATACCATTTAGCTAAACAACAAAATGTTGATATGCCTATAACTAATGCACTTTACAAGGTTTTATTCGAAGATAATCCGGTTAAAGACAGTGTTAAAGATTTAATGGGAAGAGATAAAAAATCTGAATAAAGTGTAATATTACTCATTATCAAAAATTTTTCGCAGATTTGTACATAAAATACTGATATTTCAGTGTTTTAAGTGCATAAATTATTGCGGTAACATTAATTGTTGTGTTAAAGTCATAGCATAATGATATAAAGATATCATTATCATTCATCTGGAGGTGAACTCGTAATGAATAAAACTGATTTAATTAATGCAGTTGCAGAACAAGCTGATTTAACTAAAAAAGAAGCTGGTTCAGCTGTAGATGCTGTTTTCGAATCAATCCAACAATCACTTTCTAAAGGTGAAAAAGTTCAATTAATTGGTTTCGGAAACTTTGAGGTTCGTGAACGTGCTGCACGTAAAGGACGTAACCCTCAAACAGGTAAAGAAATTGAAATTCCTGCAAGTAAAGTTCCAGCATTTAAAGCTGGTAAAGCATTAAAAGATGCTGTTAAATAATTTACTTAAAAGCCCTATAAAGGGCTTTTTTTTATACATAAATCATTATAGAGAATTAATGCATATAATTTATTACTATATTATATAAGTTGTTATTCCTTAATAGCTTTTCAATTCAATAAATAAAGTAATTGTAACGTTAAGTCGCTATATTTTATTTTTATTCATATAATGTTAAGATGTATAGTGATAATAACGTGAGGTGTGAACATGGAAAGAACTATAAGCAAATTAAATAGACAAATTAATCATAAGCTTACGGGAATTCATGACTATGAAGCTATTAACATAAACTCTAGATTGGGTGGATTATTAGATTGTTATGATATTCCTGAGAATGCTAAACTTGCTTGCCTCACTATCGATACTTCAATGAAACATCTTGATGAAATTACTCAAAATCAAAAGTCAAAGAAATCTATTTTGATTGGTGATTTGCTAAGTGCTCATTTTTATACGTTGTTAGCTGAAATAAATGATTCAACTTTTCAATTAGCAATGAGTAAAGCAATCGTTAAATCTAATGAATTAAAATCATCATTACATCATCAAGTAATAGAAACTGAAGATATCTATGATGCAATTATTGAAATAGAAACAATCTTCCCATATATAACTTTGTCTCATTTCAGTAAAGAACAAGTAACTCCTTTAAATTTGTATCAAAAATTAATTCCTGAGGTTGATGATTACTATCCACCTTACCTTAAAATGTATCAAGCCGCTGATGTACATCAGTTTTTAAAAGATATCAATCAAAGTTATATAGAGAAAAGTAGAGGTAATATTAATGACTGAAAATAATGCAAAAAAAGAACAAGTTCATACAGTCTTTCAAAATATTTCAAGTAAATATGATCGTTTAAATAACATAATTAGTTTCGAACAACACAAAGTATGGCGTAAACATGTAATGAAAGATATGCACGTTAAAGTTGGTAGTAAAGCACTTGATGTTTGTTGTGGTACCGCTGATTGGACAATAGCCTTAAGTAAAGCAGTTGGTGCACATGGTGAGGTGACGGGTTTAGACTTTAGTGAAAACATGTTAGAAGTTGGTAAAGAAAAAACTAAACACATGAACAATATTCATTTAGTACATGGCGATGCAATGAATTTACCGTTTGAAGATAATTCATTTGATTATGTAACTATTGGTTTCGGTCTACGTAACGTACCTGATTATTTAGTTGCATTAAAAGAAATGAACAGAGTCTTAAAGCCAGGTGGAATGATTGTTTGTCTGGAAACAAGTCAACCAACAATGCCTGTGTTTAAACAAGTTTATAAATTGTACTTTAAATTTGTAATGCCAGTATTTGGTAAATTATTTGCCAAATCAAAAGAAGAATATGAATGGTTACAACAATCTACGTTCGATTTTCCAGACAAGGATAAGTTAAAACAATTATTTGAACAAGCTGGCTTTAATAAAATTAAAATTCGTAGCTTTACAGGTGGCGTTGCTGCAATGCATCTAGGCTATAAACAAAAAAGTTCGACTAAATAAAAGGTGATTAACGTGGCAAAGTTAAACATGAATAGCGAGATAAAAAATGTAGAAAAACGCCTTCAAAAAGCTATCGAAAGCAATGATCCGATATTACGTGAAGCCTCATCACATTTGCTTTCTTCAGGAGGTAAAAGAGTTAGACCTGCATTTGTTATATTAAGTAGTCAATTCGGTCCACAAAAGAAAACAGAAGACACGTATCGCGTTGCAGTTGCATTAGAGTTAATTCATATGGCAACGCTCGTTCATGATGATGTCATAGATAAGAGTGACAAACGACGTGGACGATTAACCATAGTAAAAAAATGGGATGTTACTACTGCAATACTAACTGGAAACTTTCTACTAGCATTAGGACTGGAACATTTATCTGAAATTCGTGACAATCGAATTCATCATATAATTTCAAATTCAATTGTAAATGTTGGACTTGGTGAGTTATTCCAATTTCAAGATCAATTTAATAGCGAACAAAGTATTACTAACTATCTGAGACGTATCAATAGAAAAACAGCTTTATTAATTCAGCTAGCAACTGAAGTAGGAGCAATTACTTCAGAAGCTAATGATGAAACTATTCGAAAACTTAAAATGATAGGTCATTATATTGGTATGAGTTTCCAAATAGTAGATGATATTTTGGATTTCACTAGCACTGAAAAGAAACTTGGCAAACCAGTTGGTAGCGATTTAATGAATGGACATATAACGTTACCAGTATTACTTGAAATGAAAAAAGATACGTCATTTAAGAAAAAAATTGCTGCACTAAATCATCAATCTGAATCTCAAGAGTTTAAACCTCTAATTGAACAGATTAGAAATTCTTATAGTATTAAAGAATCAAAAGCAATTAGTGATAAATATTTAGCTAAGGCACTTAAGTTAATTGATGAACTTGATGAACCCAATGCTCAAAGTCTTTTTATTAAATTAATAAAGAAAATGGGATCACGTAGTGTTTAGAATGAAAAAATATTGAAAGCGCTTTAACAACCTGTTACTATTAAATAGTAGCAGGTTGTTTGTTACACAAAATTACTATACATAAATAAACATTTATATTTTAAGTCTTATATTAATCAGACTTAATTCACAGGGGGATCAATTACGATGGAAAGAACTTTCTTAATGATTAAACCAGATGCAGTACAACGTAATTTAGTGGGAGAAATTATTTCACGTATTGAAAGAAAAGGGTTAAAACTTGTCGGTGCTAAATTAATGACAGTTCCTCAAGCTCTAGCTGAAGAACACTATTCCGAACATACTGACAAGCCATTCTATGGTAAATTAATTTCATTTATTACTTCAGCACCTGTTTTTGCAATGGTTGTCGAAGGTGAAGACGCTGTAGATGTATCAAGACATATTATAGGTAAAACAAATCCTTCTGAAGCTACGCCAGGTTCTATAAGAGGAGATTTAGGTTTAACAGTAGGAAGAAACGTAATTCATGGTTCTGATTCAGTTGAATCAGCACAAAGAGAGATTAATTTATGGTTCAAAGAAGAGGAATTAAGTAGCTACGAAGCACCTAGAGATACTTGGTTATACGAATAGTAAATTGAAATATTTTATTAAGAGTTTACAATTCAAATTGGCTTTAGTTGATTGAAATAAGTAATCTCTTAAATCAAGCATATATCTTTTTAGTCAACATTTTAAAGGTAGGACAATGAATTCAAAATGAATTCTGTCCTACCTTCTTTTTTTAATTTGAATATTAAATCACTAATCTATCGTTTGATAATTATTAAAATATTCTAATAAATTAAAAAATAACTGTAACACACTAGTTATGTTATAAGGTTGAATGTGATATGATAACACATATCACAATTTAACGTAGTAAAGGGAAAGGAGCGTATTCTCATGAGATATTTAACATCTGGAGAATCACATGGTCCTCAATTAACAGTAATTATTGAAGGTGTACCTGCTAATTTAGAAATTAAAGCGGAAGATATTAATAAAGAAATGTTTAAACGTCAAGGTGGCTACGGTAGAGGACGTCGTATGCAAATTGAAAAAGATGCAGTAGAGATTGTATCAGGAGTCAGAAATGGATATACACTTGGTAGTCCAATTACGATTGTTGTCACAAATGATGATTTCACACATTGGAGAAATATTATGGGAATTGAGCCTATTTCTGATGAAGAAAGAGATAATATGAAACGTACGATTACAAAACCCCGTCCTGGACACGCAGATTTAATCGGTGGTATGAAATATAATCATAGAGATTTAAGAAATGTTTTAGAACGTTCATCGGCTCGAGAGACAGCAGCACGTGTTGCAGTAGGTGCAGTATCTAAAATTCTTCTAGAACAATTAGACATTCACATGTATAGTCGTGTTGTTGAAATTGGTGGTATTAAAGATGAAGGTTTATATGATACTGAAACATTCAAACAAAATATTGATAAGAATGACGTACGTGTAATTGATGAAACGATCGCTCAAAAAATGAGAGATAAAATTGATGCTGCTAAAAAAGATGGCGATTCCATTGGTGGTGTTGTTCAAGTTATGGTTGAAAATATGCCTGTTGCAGTCGGTAGTTATGTGCAATATGATCGTAAATTAGATGGTCGTATAGCACAAGGTGTTGTAAGTATTAACGCATTTAAAGGAGTAAGCTTCGGTGAAGGATTTAAAGCTGCTGAAAAACCAGGTAGCGAAATTCAAGACGAAATTTTATATGATAATGAAATTGGATTCTATAGAGGCTCCAATCATTTAGGTGGCTTTGAAGGTGGAATGACAAATGGTATGCCGATTATTGTTAATGGTGTTATGAAGCCAATTCCTACTTTATATAAACCACTTAATTCCGTTGATATTAATACTAAAGAAGACTTTAAAGCCACGATTGAACGTTCTGACAGTTGTGCAGTGCCTGCAGCAAGTGTTGTTTGTGAACATGTTGTTGCTTTTGAAGTTGCTAAAGCCATTACAGAAGAGTTTCAATCCAATCATATCGATCAGCTAAAAGCCCAAATTGATGAACGAAGACGCCTTAATATTGAATTCTAGTAAAATATTAGGTAAGGAACGAGGTATTTCATATGCAATTACAAACAACCTATCCAAATAATAATTATCCAATTATAGTTGAACATAATGCTTTCGAGGAGTTATCTGAATATATACAAGACTATGATAAAGTGTTTCTTATCATTGATGAATACGTCGATTTTAACTTTAAAACTAAGTTTATGCCATTACTTGAATCAACACACATATATAAGATAATAGTTCCAGCTGGTGAGAAGATGAAGTCGTTTGAACATTATCAACAAACGCTAGAGCACCTTCTTGAATACAATTTAACACGTAATACTTGTTTAGTTGCGATAGGTGGCGGTGCTACTGGAGATTTCACTGGATTTCTTGCTTCATCTTTATTAAGAGGTGTTGATTTCATACAAGTACCTACAACAATACTTGCCCATGACTCTAGCGTGGGAGGTAAAGTAGGGATTAATTCCATTCACGGTAAAAATTTAATTGGCGCATTTTATAGACCAAAAGCTGTGATATACGATTTAAATTTCTTAGCAACATTGCCTTATGACGAAATACTAAGTGGGTATGCTGAAGTTTATAAACATGCACTATTAACAGGTCAAGTTGCAGTAGATGACATTGAAAAACACTTCTCCACAAAAGAAAAACTACAATCTTTGAATGATATAGATCAGTTTATCTTCAAAGGAATTAAAGCTAAACTAAACGTCATCATTAAAGATGAAAAAGAGCACAATATGCGAAAGTATTTAAATTTAGGACATACTTTCGGTCATGCCGTTGAGTACAAGACTAAAATACCACATGGTCATGCTGTTATGATTGGAATCATTTACCAATTTATAGTGGCTAATATTTTACTCGATACACAATTCGACATCTCGTATTATGCTAACTATTTAAAGAAACTTCATTATCCAGTTCAAATTGTTCAGCAATTAAACTTTAATGATATGTATCACTATATGTTAACTGACAAGAAAAATAATGGTGAAGGTATTCAAATGGTATTACTTGAAGAACTTGGAAAACCACGAGTATGTCACGTTGAAAAAACTATATTAATAAAAGCATTTAACGATTTACAACTAGTATTAAAGTAGGTGGATTACAGTATGTCAAATGAGCAAATGATAGATATAAAGGGGCCTTTAATTGGAGAAATTGAAGTGCCCGGAGACAAGTCAATGACCCATCGAGCGATTATGTTGGCGTCTTTAGCAACTGGTCAATCGACTATATATAAGCCTCTTTTGGGAGAAGATTGTTTACGCACAATAGAAATATTTAAATTATTAGGTGTTAACATAGAGCTTGCTGAAGAAAAGATTATAGTTGATTCACCTGGTTATAATAAATTTAAAACACCACATCAAACACTATATACTGGAAATTCTGGTACTACAACACGATTATTAGCTGGTTTACTAAGTGGGCTCAATCTAAATTGCGTTTTGTCCGGTGATGCTTCAATAGGTAAGCGACCTATGGATAGAGTAATGAAGCCACTCAGATTAATGGGGGCTAATATTACAGGCATCGATGATAATTTTACACCATTAATTATAAAACCCGCTTCAATTAATGGTATTACCTATAAAATGGAAGTAGCCAGTGCACAAGTCAAAAGTGCATTATTGTTTGCAAGTCTATTTTCTAATGACAGTTCTAAAATTACTGAGTTAGATGTAAGTCGAAATCATACTGAAACAATGTTTGAACAGTTTAATATTCCGATTAGCATTTCTGGTAAAGAAATTACTACTCAACCAAATGCTATCGAACATATAAAAGCTAAAGATTTTTATGTGCCTGGTGATATCTCTTCAGCAGCATTCTTTATAGTGGCGGCACTTATTACTCCTGGTAGTGATATTACAATCCATAATGTTGGCATCAATCCGACTCGTTCAGGTATTATAGATATCGTTAAACAAATGGAAGGAAATATTGAATGTTTAAATATCACAGATACATCAGAACCTACTGCATCAATCCGTGTTAAATACACACCAAACTTAAAACCTGTTCTTATTGAAGGTGACATAGTTCCAAAAGCTATTGACGAGTTACCAATTATTGCACTATTGTGTACACAAGCAAGTGGTACTAGTATTATTAAAGATGCAGAAGAATTAAAAGTGAAAGAAACTAATCGAATTGATACGACTGCAGATATGCTCGGTTTATTGGGGTTTGAATTGCAACCCACTGATGACGGACTTATTATTCATCCTTCAGAATTTAAAAAATCGGCAACCGTAGATAGTTTAACAGATCACCGAATAGGGATGATGTTAGCTATTGCATCATTATTAAGTGATAAACCACTGAATATCCGTCAGTTTGATGCAGTAAATGTATCGTTCCCAGGTTTCCTTCCTAAATTAATGCTTTTAGAAAATGAGGGATAAAACAGTATGGAAGATATCTATAAATTAATAGACGATATCAATCTTCAAAAATTAGATAATTTAGATTCTCGTGTAAATGATGCTTTAACTTCTAATAATGACGATGCATTATTTATTCTTGGTGAAACCCTATATAATTTTGGTTTAACACCTCAAGGTCTAGAGGTATTTAGAACTTTATATCATAAATATCCAGATGAAAGTGAATTACTTATATATTTTATTGAAGGTCTAATGTCAGAGAATCAAACTGATGAAGCATTAGAATATTTAAGTCAAGTAGCAATATCAACAGAAAAATTAATGTTAGAGGCTGATTTATATCAGCAAATTAATATGACAGAAGTTGCCATTGATAAGTTGATTGAAGCTAGGGAATTAGAGCCAAATGATCCAATCATCCATTTCGCATTAGCTGAGATGCTATATTTTGATGGTCAGTACTTGCGTGCCACACGTGAATATGAAGTCGTATTAGATACGGGTGAATACGAAGTGAATGGTATTAATTTATTTGCTCGTATGGCAGATTGTGCATTACAAAGTGGTAACTATAGTGATGCGATTAATCTATATGATGAAATTAATGAAGATGAAATGACTTCTGAAGATTTCTTCAAAAAAGCAATCGCGTATGAAAAAAATGATATCACTCATGAAGCCATTAAAATTACAAAAAACCTTCTATCAAAAGATCCCGATTTTATTCAAGGATATTTCTATTTACAATCACTTTATGAAAATGAAAAAAATTATCCTGATGCCATTGAAACAGGCAAAGAGGGGTTACGTTTAAATCAATTTTATAAAGAATTGATGGTTTCAACAGGAAGTTTAGAAATTGAACATGGTGATGCAAATGAAGGTGTTGAATTACTAAAACAAGCACTTGAAGTGGACAATGCTTATCATGAACCTTTATTAATTTTGAGTGATTTGTTCCGAAATGAAGAAGATTATGAAGCAATCATCGCATTGCTATCATATGTGGATGAAGATGATTTGGACCCCGTATTCATGTGGCACTTAGCCCATGCATTTGGCCAAGAAGAACGTGATAAAGAAGCACAACATTTCTTTGAACTAGCTTATCCTACAATGAAAACTCAAAGCGCTTTCTTAAGTGACTATTACTATTATTTAATCGAAATCGGTTATAAAGAAAAAGCGAAAACAATATTACAACAATTAATAGAAATGGATCCTAGTAATGAGACATGGCAAGAAGAAGCCAATCGTCTTGATTATTAATGTAGGTGATTCATTTGACTCAAACACTTACACAAATGAAACAAAGTTATATTGAATATGCTTTGTTTCATTATCATTTTAAATCACGAATTAGCGTCTGGATTTTAAATTATATTAAATCTCATACCGAGTTACTTGAACATGTACATTTTGTAAATCAAAGAATATTTAACCATAAAACGTTAGAACTTGCTTTAACAAATACAGATGCACCAGCAATTAGATTAGTTAAAAATAACCACTTACTTATCAATACAAATGAGATATTCGAATACGTAACAACTCACCAAAACGACTTCGATATTCTTATTCATTTTTCAGACCAACACACAATAGATTTTAGATTCAATGATTTAATTATTCATCAATTAATGTACTCTCCTCAGTACATGGCTTATCTAAACACAATTTATAATTTATCTCTCGATTCTACAAGAGTGCATTCTCTAGTAGAGCACTTACGACATAATATAGATTTAAGCTTACAACTTAATGATCGAGAACTATTTTACCAATTAACACAGATTTTAGAAGTCCTTGAAAACCGATAAAGTCACAAAGGAATTTAATCACATGCTTACATTAAAACAGATGTGGGAGTTAACCTTATATCGACACTCTTGCTTAATCTTTTTACTTATTTGCAACATACTCGGTACCTTATATGGATTTATTTGGTATGGTGATCAATTAGCTAAAACACCTTGGTATTTCTTGCCATTTATACCAGATAGCCCAATCGCTTCACTTTTTTTGTGTATTGTTATTATTTGTCTCATTTTTAATAAGCATATCCCATTTGTAGAGGCGCTTGCATTCGTAACCTTACTTAAATATGGACTTTGGGCAGTAATAATGAATATTCTCATGATTAATCTTGATCATAACATTACCATAATGAATGTTTTTTTGATTATGAGTCATGGTATTATGGCGATTGAAGCCATTTATTTCTATCCTCGTTTAAAAATTAGGATTAGTGGTCTATTAGTGGCAATGATATGGGTATTTAACAATGACTATATGGATTATGTTTTAAATAAGTATCCTTACTATGATTTTATTGAACAGCACAAAGAGATAGTAGGCTATATTGCTTTCTGGCTAAGTGTTTTTGCACTAAGTTTATATTATAATTTACAAAAAATCTTATCGGTTAAATTATTTGATTAAATACAGGATAGTCAGTAGAATATGATTAAAGGAGAGTGGAATTATTGTCTATAATGTCTTATATAATATATATCGTCATTATTATGCTCATTCCTATGTGGGCACAACACAAAGTAAAATCTAACTATGAAAAATATGCGCAAGTAAGATCAACAAGTGGTAAAACGGGTCGCGAGGTAGCAGAAGAAATACTTCATGCAAATGGTATTTATGATGTAGATGTAGTAAAGGGTGATGGTTTCTTAACAGACCACTACGATCCTAAAAAGAAAGTTGTTTGTTTATCTCCTGCAAACTTCGATAGACCTTCAGTAGCTGGTACAGCTATTGCTGCACACGAAGTTGGACATGCGATTCAACATCAACAAGGGTATGCATTTTTAAGATTTAGAAGTGCATTAGTACCACTAGCTAATTTAGGTAGTTCATTAAGTTACATGATTATCATGTTAGGTATCATCTT
Organism: Staphylococcus sp. SUC_1.2; assembly: GCF_026222585.1. Taxonomy (NCBI): domain Bacteria; kingdom Bacillati; phylum Bacillota; class Bacilli; order Caryophanales; family Staphylococcaceae; genus Staphylococcus; species Staphylococcus sp. SUC_1.2. The sequence continues at coordinate 12,785 of NZ_JANJPM010000044.1, forward strand.
AACAGCTATGGGTAGTGCGTTTGGCTCAACAGCCTTATGGATTGGTGCTGGCCTAATGTCACTTGCAGTTTTATTCTCAATCGTAACTTTACCTGTTGAATTTGACGCAAGTTCAAGAGCAATGAAACAAATAACTGCATTAAACATTGTAAATGAAAAAGAATATAAACATGCTAAAAAGGTTCTTTCAGCCGCTGCAATGACTTATGTTGCTGCTACTGCGACAGCTGTTGCAGAACTAGTAAGAATTATACTAATCGCTAGAGCAAGTGATAATTAATGAAGTTAGGTTTATAGGTATAAAAATCAATGCTTTAAAAACTACTTTAAATTTTTAGTAGTTATTTAAAACTATGAATTTTCAAGTACCAAAATTTTTAACTTTAGATATCCTTATAAGAGAGTAGAACAATGAATTCAAGATGAATTCTGTTCTGCTCCTTTTTTATTT
>NZ_JANJPM010000045.1:0-12811 GCF_026222585.1 Staphylococcus sp. SUC_1.2
TTTATGATATAGACAAATTATTTGTTATCGTTATTACCTTTTACTTTATCGATAAGGTCGTTAGCTTTATTTTTAACGTTTTCAACTGCTTCTTTGGCTTTACCAGAAGCTTTATCGTTTTGACCTTCTTTTTCTAAATCTTTATTGTCAGTTACGTTACCAACAGTTTCTTTTAAGTTACCTTTTGCTTGTTCAAATTTATCTTCAGCCATTTAAAATTCCTCCTTGATTGTCTGTATCTTCACTTAATGATTAAATACCCCTATAATCTTATCATTAAACACCTTATTCATAAATTTTATATATTATAGAATATTTTCATTCTATTGAATAATTCTTATATAATGACACTGTAACAATAAAATTAAAGGGGGTATATGATGAAATTTATTAATTTTACCGCTATGACTGAAAGTGGTTTAACTAAAAAAGTAAATCGCTTTTTAGAGGAGAACCCGTATATCGAAGTTATTAAATTTGATTATACAATGGGATCTGGTGGACAAGGCGTCGGTATATTGTATAAGGACAGAAAATCTTTCTAAATAATAGAAACTCCGTAATCAAAATGGTTACGGAGTTTCTTTCATTATTATTTCGCTGGTACAACTGCACCTTTATATTTGTCTTTAATGAAATCTTGGATTTCTTTAGATTGTAACACTTCAATTAAAGCTTTAATTTTTTCATCATCTTTATGTCCTTTTTGAACTGCGATTAAGTTAGCATAAGGGTTGTTATTTGGTTTTTCAATAGCAATTGAATCTTTTTGAGGGCTTAAGCCTTGATCAATCGCATAGTTAGAGTTGATGATTGCAGCATCTACATCTTCATTTTGATAGATTTTTGGAAGATATTCTGCTGATTGTTTACTGTTGAATTTAATGTCTTTTTTGTTTTCAGTGATATCTTCGAATTTAGCATCTTCGATTTTTACACCTTTTTTAATTTTAATTAATCCTTCATCAACAAAGAATTTTAAGAAACGTCCTTGTTCAGCTGGGTTATTTGATACATAAACTGTTGCACCTTTAGGAAGGTCTTTTAAACTTTTATATTTTTTAGAGTAAACAGCCATTGGTTCTAAGTGAACTTTACCTGCGTCTTCAATTTTGTATCCTTTTTCTTTACTTTCAGTTTTTAAATAAGGTACATGTTGGAAATAGTTAGCATCCAATTCACCTTTATCTAATAATTTGTTTGGCGTAGTGTAATCATTAATTGTTTTAATTTCTAAGTCATAGCCTTTCTTTTTAAGTAAAGGTTTAGCCTTTTCAAGAATTTCAGCGTGAGGTGCTGGAGATGCGCCTACAACAATTTTTTTATCTTTATCCCCACTACCATTACCACAAGCTGCTAAAACGACTGTTAATGTTAATACTAAAAATAAGCTTAAAAGTTTTTTCATTGAATCATTCCTCTTTTCTTTTAGCGTTTGTCAATTTTATTTGTAATCCAATCCCCAATAAATTGAATTATAAATACGATAATTAAAATAAATACAGTTGAAACTAAAATGACATCGTTTTGGTTACGAGTGAAACCTGTTAAGTAAGCTAAGTTACCTAAACCACCTGCACCAATTACACCTGCAATTGCAGTAGAACCAACTAATGCGATTGCTGTTACAGTAATACCTGAAACTAGTGCTGGCATTGCCTCAGGTAGTAATACTTTTCGGACAACTGTCCAAGTACTAGCTCCCATTGACCAAGCCGCTTCGATAACACCTTTATCTATTTCTTTGAAGGCAATTTCTACTAATCTTGCATAGAATGGTGCTGCACCAATAACTAGAGCTGGTAAGGCACCAGTTGGACCACTTATTGTTCCAAGGATCACACTTGTAAATGGAATTAATAACAAGATTAAAATGATAAATGGAATCGCTCGGAATAAGTTAACAATAAATGAAACGATGCTATAAAAGACTCTAGCACCTTTAGAATTACTCTTAGCTGATAAGAATAATAATACTCCTAAAATCAATCCAAAAATAAATGCGAAAATAGTTGAAACTACAGTCATATATAATGTTTCATAAATGGCTTGCCATACTTCAGGCCATTGGACGTTAGGCATTGTAATCATCTCTTTAAAAATATCACCATAAGATTTATCCATGCTTAACCACCTCCACATTTACATGTTGCTGATGTAAATCTTCTTTAAATGTCTCAAACTCTGTTTCAGCAATATGTGGAATATGAACCACCAAGAACCCGACAGAACCACCACGGGTATTTTTTATGTTTGCTTCAAGAATATTTATATCAATGTTATGCGTTTTACTTATGTAAGATACAACTGGTTCAGTCGTATTACCACCATTGAAATTAAGTCTAACAATGTATGCATCTGAATCTAATGGTTCTAGATGTTTGATTGATTCTTCAAAATCATCATCCAAATCATCTTTCACAAATCGTCTTGTAACTTCATGTTGTGGATTTTCAAATACTTGCGTTACTTTACCTTGCTCAATTACACGTCCACTTTCCATAACGGCTACTTCATCACAAACACGTCTGATAACATGCATTTCATGAGTGATAATCACGATTGTAAGGTTTTCACGTTCTTTAATTTTTAGCAGTAGGTCTAAAATCTCATCTGTTGTTTGTGGATCTAATGCGCTTGTAGCTTCGTCACATAAGAGGACGTCAGGTTCATTAGCCAAAGCTCTTGCAATACCCACACGTTGTTTCTGCCCACCTGATAATTCTGATGGATAAGCATTTTCTCTGCCATTTAAACCAACAAGGTCAATTAATTCTTTCGCCCTTTCATTTGCTTTGGTTTTAGAATACCCTGCAATTTCTAAAGGGAACGTGATATTTCGAAGTACTGTTCGTGACCATAATAAATTAAAGTGTTGGAATACCATACTTACTTTTTGTCGTTTTCTTCTTAATTCTGCTTTTGAAAGTTTGTTAATATTATCGCCATCTATAATAATATCGCCAGAAGTAGGTTCTTCTAAATTATTGAACATTCTGATTAACGTACTTTTACCAGCACCAGAGAATCCGATAACTCCGAAAATAGAGCCCGTTTCTATATTTAAGTTAACGTTATCAACTGCTAGTACATCTTTATCTTTAGTGTGATAACGTTTTACAACTTGATTTAACTCAATCACGTTTAGTGCCTCCTTAAAAATCATTATGTAATTAAAAAATGCTTTCTCACTTTAGCAAAGTTGAGAAAGCATTGATTCATCTTTCTCTCATCTTCTAAAGTAATCAACTTTATGTGAATTGGCACCATTTCTATAACTAGACGGTTGCCGGGCTTCATAGGGCACATCCCTCCACCTCTCTTGATAAGAATTTTCGCACTATTTAATTAATTTATATCCTACCATTGCACTATAATTTCGTCAATAATTATTTTAACTTTTCTAACAAATAAGGAACAGATTGAAAAGCATAGATTCTATCTATTTCTATATCTTTATTCATTACTATTAGAACAGGAACTGACATAATTTTGTTACGCTCACTATATTTAGGATGGTAATTCAAATCGATTTTTTTAACGGGTAATTGTAGTATTTCATTCGCAATATCTAGCATTCGCTCTGACATTTTACAAGTACCACACATCGGTGTGTATCCAAAAATTAGATGTTTTTCTTTATTAAAATTCTCACAAATATCTTCTATTTCTACAGATTTACTCATGCATGATTACTAACCTTTCAGTCGTTAAATTAGGAATTAGACGTTTCTCTTTACGAACTGTAAAACCATGTTTACTCAATACATGCGCAAGATAATTCTTTGGGCATCTAGCTACCTCACAAAATGTTTTATCCACATAGATATGTTCACATTCGCTAAGATGACGTTTAAACCATTTTCTTATCTTTTCACCTTCGTCATCTGAGTCTGCTAGAACAAAGACTTGCTTTTCATATAATGTTTCAATCATGTCATCTAATTTATCAATACTCATTGTACCATGCGTACAAATAATATTTATAGGTTCAGCGATGACTTGTTGTACTCTCTTCTTATCAGATTTGCCTTCAACAATAATAACTTTATTTAAAATTGCCATGATAATCCACCTTCTAAGTCGATAATAAACAATCAGTTACTTTTTCACATAACGCTAATAGATTAAACATTATTTACGATTACTTAACATTTTATATCAACAAAGTATAAATTTTAAAATTTGTTGATTATTATTTACAAAAAATAGGCAAAATAAAAACTCCATGACCGCAATCAAGGAGTTTAAATTAATTATTCACCAATCATTTCTTTGTATTGATCAGCTGATAATAAATCATCTAATTGGCTTTCATCGCTAAGTTCAACTTTAACCATCCATGCTTTCTCATATGGTGATTCGTTAACAAACTCAGGACTATCTTCTAATTCTTCATTTGATTCAACAACTTTACCAGATACTGGCGCATATAATTCAGAAACAGTTTTAACTGATTCTACACTACCAAAAGTATCCCCTTCGTTGATTTCGTCATCAACTTCTGGTAATTCAACGAATACGATATCACCTAATTCACCTTGTGCGTATTCAGTAATACCAATTGTTACTGTGTTGCCTTCAACTTTTACCCATTCATGTTCTTTAGAATATTTTAATTCGCTCGGTACTGCCACGAGAATCCCCTCCTAAAATTAATTACAATTTAATGATGCCATACCGTAAGTTTTCATTCAACTATTAAAACAAAAAGTTACAATAATTTATATAATTAGAATTTGTAATTTTAAACTATAACCAAATTTCTTTGTATTGATCTTCTTTAAATCCTAATGTGATATTATCTCCAGCAATAGCTAATGGTCGTTTAACTAACATGCCATCTGAAGCTAATAAATTTAATTTTTCATCAGTTGATAAATCTTTTAATTTATCTTTTAACCCTAGTTCTTTATATTTAGCACCATGGGTATTAAATAATTTATTAACCTCTACACCTGTTTTATCGATAATTTCTTCAAACTCTTTTTTAGTTGGTGTGTGTTGTACAATATCAATTGGTTCGTAACTTACGCCATGTGTATCTAAAAATTTTGCGGCTTTTTTACAAGTTGTGCAATTTGAATATTGATAAAATTTAATCATTCAGATGTAACCTCCTATTCTGTCTTAATTTAAATATATCAGATAATCTATGTAAACGCTCTATATTTTAAGCTTAATTTTTTAATTAAAGGAAATTATTCGTTATAATACATTTAGTAATTATCTAAAGGAGCGTTTATTATGCAAAGTATTAATACAACTGATGCGTTTAAATCAACAATTGAAAGCGATAAACCAGTTATCGTAAAATTTGAAGCTGGTTGGTGTCCTGATTGTAAATCTATGGACATGTGGATTGATCCAATCGTCGAAAAATATAATGACTATGATTGGTATACTGTTAACCGTGATGAACTCGAAGATGTAGCTGCAGATAATGATGTAATGGGTATTCCTAGCTTATTAGTATTTGAAAATGGCAATAAACTTGCGCATTTACACTCTGCTAATGCTAAATCACCTGAACAAGTAGAATCATTCTTATCAGAAACATTTAATAAATAGGATATAGAATAGTTATCTAATTTGAAAAATTAATTTGATGATACTATTCTGGCATAGATGACTAGAACTGAATAAAGTTTGTTATAGATGCTTTCTCAGTTCTGTTAGCTATGCCCGTGTAATAATAAAGACGGTTGAGACATTTATTTGTCCAGCCGTCTTTATTAATTCTAGTATTTTGAAATTAAATGTTTGTTTTTACGCGGTGCTTTTGGTGGCACTTCTTCTAAATCTGTTAGGTAAAGGAAACCTGCAATGACTTCATCTCCATGAACGCCAAATACCTTACGAACTTTAGGTTCAAAAATGTATGGTGGTGTCTTCCAACATGTACCAATCCCTTGTTCATGTAATAGCAACATTAAGTTTTGAGCATACGCACCCATTGCAAAAAAGTTTTCACGATTTTGTCGTTGTCTTGGGTCAGTTTTAAGTACTAACACTAACATACCACCAAGATTAGTCACATTATTATAATGATCTTCTTGTTTCTCAGGATGATTTGGAAATGCAAAATGCGTTACATCTCTGCTCATTTCACCTAATCTATCTTTGGCTATATGGATAATTCTCCATGGTTCTCGCATGCCATGGTTTGGAGCATCTGCAGCTTTTTCAATCGCTTGATAAAGCTTATCATCATCTATTGTCATATCATGTTTGAATTTCTTTATACTTCTTCTTGAAGCAATTGCCTCTTGTAATTCCACAATTATCGCTCCTTATTGTTGATAACTCTTCTCAATTATAAAACCTTTACCTCTTAATTTCAAATGTATCTTAATGATTACTATAAAATAATAGTTGTTGTTTTAAAGTTTTAACATGTATTTGTCCAGGCGCTTGGGGCTCACCTAAACATCCATAGGATACAGTGCCTCCAAACACACCTTGAGCTGTTCTACTAACTAAGCCAACACTAGACATAGAAATACCAATCACCTTAGCATCAAGAGTGTCGGCACTTGTTGCTACCGCTTCAAGCAATGTAGCTACGTCTTCTTTGTCTTGTGGCATGACAGCTATTTTGACATAATCTGGGTTTAATTGATTCATTTTATAATATGTGAATTTTAAAATATCTATATCAGGTGTTTCTTGAAAATTATGATAAGATACAACAACTTGTTTATTATATCGATGTGCTAGGTCAATTAAATCACGATGCGTGAAAACATCAAAATCACTATTCCATTCAATATCAATCATTGGGCAATGATGATTTTTAATAATTTCTTTTAATAATGTCATGTATGCTTCATATGTCATTTCACCTTTACCGCCTTGTGAGACCGTGCGATACGTTACCAAGACGTTAGCGTTTATATTTAATTCTTGTAGTTGTTCTAAATTGGATTTAAGCAATTCAAGGTGTCGATCTTCCCATTGGTCAATTCGTAATTCGATTATATCAATATCATTACTATATTCTTTGATATTATTTATTGTTAATGTATCCAGTAATTGATTGGGAGCAACTGTGGCAGCCACTTCAACATTCGTCATAATGATCCCTTCTTCCTCAATTTAACTTGTATTTATTTTAAACTATTGGCTGTCTCTCTCCAACCTTGAGTAACTTACTTTTCAATAAAATTAATATTCAATGATTTAAAATTATGTAAATGGGTAGATAATATATGTATACAAATTTAGGAGGTAATAATAATGGCAGTTCAATATGAAACAAAAGCTACTAACGTTGGTGGACGTAAAGGACATGTAAACACTGACGATAATGCAATAAATGTAGATGTATTACCACCACAACAAGCGGACGGAAATGCAACTAACCCTGAGCAATTATTTGCTGCTGGTTACGCTTCATGTTTCAATGGTGCGTTCGATCTTATCTTAAAACAAAATAAAGTACGTGACGCTGAACCAGAAGTTACTTTAACTGTTCGCCTTGAAGACGATCCTGATGCGGAAAGCCCAAAATTAAGCGTAGCGATTGATGCTAAAGTTAAAAATGTATTGTCTCAAGAAGACGCTGAAAAATATTTACAAGATGCACACGAATTCTGCCCATATTCTAAAGCAACTCGTGGTAACATCGATGTTGATTTAAATGTTCAAGTAGTAGATTAAATTTATATATAAAATAAATATGTGATTATTTTTAATCATATACTAATTTTTAGACACAAAAATCTTTTCAAGGATTTTTGTGTTTTCTTTTTTTGTGAATTTTTCAAATTTAAGTTATTCTATAAATACAGTAAATAATTAACTTTATAAAACATTTATACATATTAAAACTCAAATAGTTTTTTATAAAATCATTTTTATACCAAGTTTTTTGATTTTAACCTATTATATATATAAGTAAGAAACGTTAAACTATGACAGTTATGGGAGGACATGATGACTAATATTCGTATACTAAATCAAAATGATTTAGACCATTATACTCAACTATTATTCAGCAACACGCACACTTATTCGTGGGACAAAGTCTATTTAGAAAATCTTTCAAACGAAGATCTTAAACAAATGCTATCCGATGAAGATGAATTTTGTAATATTATCGGTGCTTTTAAAGATGATAAACTTGTAGCATGTGTTACTTTGCGTCAATTAAAGCAAGTTGGAAGTTCGCACAAAGCTATGATAGAGAATTTATTTTTACTTGATAAAAAAGATGAAAGTACGATTTTAAATTTAATGCAATTTGCTATAGATCACGCTAAATCTCGCAACATTGAAAAATTGATGACTTGTGTAACTTCTAATAACATTAGTGGTAAAATCTTTTTCTCATCTATAGGATTTGAAACTTTGGGTCTCGAACCGAAGTCTTCAAAAATTGGTGACGAATATTTCGATGTTCATTGGCTGTTGTATGATATCGTTTAATCCCTTATTTTAACTATACTATTAAAAATTTTTCTCTAGACATTTAATTTATAGCCACTTTAATAATTGATATATTCTAAATTTTCAGATTTTATAAAATTTAAAAATACTTAAGTCTAGGGGGATAAAATTGTTAGAAGCTATTTTTCATGGAGTATTGTTAGCTATAGGCTTAATACTACCATTAGGCGCTCAAAACATATTTGTTTTTAACCAAGGCGCTAACCAAACGAAATTTAGGCGTGCACTTCCTGCTGTTATTACAGCTGGTTTATGTGATTCTTTACTCATCATACTAGCAGTGGTTGGCGTGTCCCTTATACTTATGTCATTTCCAATACTTCAAATGATTGTTTACATAATAGGATTAGTATTTCTACTTTATATGGCGTGGACATTGTGGCATGAACAAAGTAGTGATATTGATGAACAAGGTGGCATCTCACCTGCAAATCAAATAAGCTTCGCACTTTCTGTTTCATTACTTAATCCTCATGCAATTATGGATACCATTGGCGTAATAGGTACAAGCGCTTCTGCCTATGGTGGTTCAGGAAAGGTAGCCTTCACTGTTGCGACAATTAGCGTTTCATGGCTATGGTTTATCTTTCTATCTATTGCTGGTCGTACTGTAGGTCATTTTGATAAATCAGGTCATCTATTAATCTTACTAAATAAAATTTCAAGTATTATTATCTTAATTGTTGCATTAATGATACTTCAAAAAATTTATCAACTCATATTTTAAAGGTGTTTTTCTAAACAATAGTAGCAGGCTAGAACTTAAAATAACTTATCATAAGTGTTTTTAGGTTCTAGCCATTTCTGTTTTGAAGATTTAAAAAGCAAAAAACCTCTACAAGTAATTGACCTTGTAGAGAATGTTGAGTTACTATTTTATTTTTTGACTTGTGTCTATCTATATTTGCTATATTTTAATTTTCATGTTTAGTAATTTCTCCGTTTTCTGGATCAATCTTTTCAATAAACTGAAATTCATTATTTCTATATTCAAATTTTAGAATATGACAATTGCCAATAAAGTAATTAATTGCATCTGTATCTCCAATAACTTTTCTTAAAAATACGTCAATCGTAGTTCCATGACTTACAACTAAATTCGAATCACTATCTGATGTGCGCATTATTTCAGTTAATGTACCTATAAAACGTTCTTCTACTTTATTTTTAGACTCTCCGTCAAACACTACTAAACGATCCCCAAAAGCATCTGTAATATCATAATTTGCATTTAATAAATCATTACTTTCGCCTTCTAAAATACCAAAATGCCATTCTTTGAGTCCCTTTAAACGGTTATAGTCTTGGTTTGGTGCGACGCATTCCAATGTATCACATGCGCGTTCAGAGCTCGATGAATATAAATTTCCAAATGAAATATTATGTTCGTTAAAATATTGACCAGCTTGTTTGGCTTGAGAGGTTCCTAAACTTGTTAAAGGAGAGTCACTTGCCCCCTGCACCTTACCTCGTAAATTAAACATTGTTTGTCCATGTCTCATTAAATAAAGTGTTTTTGACATTGTATACACCTCAAACTTAGTTTTTGTTTCAAATTACTGACATTAATTGAACGCTTTTATTTGTTATTAACCGTTCTAAGTACAATTGTATTTTCGAGTAATAGTATACATTAATTTTTTAATTTTCAAAAACAAGAACATAGAAAAAATTTATAAAGTGGTTTGGGTCCCGTCATGGTGGGTATAAAATATTATAAGATTCACAATTCTAAAAGGAGTGTCTTTCATGAGCGACCATAATCAATATAATTATGTTAATCCAAATAAGCTCTCGTTAGATTGGGAATGTTTAATCATAAGTAAAACAGATATGTTATTAGATGGTGTTCCAAAAGAATTAATTAATTCTTGGATGGACAGAAATATTATTGAGCCTTTTTCAATAAAAGATAATGAAATTAACTTTAAAACTAAAGATGTGTGGAATGCGCTAAACACCCAAAATTGGTATTACGCTCACTCAAATTAATTTATATAGACTTATTGCTCTATTAGTACTTTCAATAAGTTGATGATCGGCGTAGTTAGACATAACATACGATCTAATAGCTTTGTTATTTCGTTCATGTTTTGGAAACTCACAGTCGTTTTCAATATATTGAGCTAAAATTCCTAGAGGTGTATCATCGTTTATAAACCCAATTACAAAATCATAGAATGTCATAGTTCCTCTCCTCAGTTTAATTAATCTCTCTTAAAATATTTCATTATTAATATTGTCTAAACATATAAGATAACTCAACTTTAATATGTAATTAGCAACTTTTGCTTGTTTCTAGTATATAACTCATTGCATTAAATATACTGTTTAAGATTATTAAATCATTTACCCAATAATTAATCACTAAATTTGTTATTTATTAAGATGGTAACTTGTCGTAATTGTTACAATATGGTGAAGAAATCGAAGTTCATTTGTTTAGTTACGTAGCTTCATGCAAAAATGAAAATAAATATTAAAACATTCATCAAAAGTTATAAGGGATGTTGTGTCAGCCGCTTCATTAAGTTGGTTGGCATTTTTGTATATAAAGAAGATTAAATATAAGTTTGATATTTATTACTGCTCACTTTTACAATATTAGCAACTAAATTTTTGACAAAATCTAATATTAAGATAAAAACATACAATTACTTTGATTAACTCATTTTACCGGTATACAATAAATGATATGATTATATAAAGTTTTACTATTTAATAAGAGGTGACACCCATGAATAATAATAAAATTTTTTGGATAAATATTTTTATTACGCTATTATTTTTGGGTTTCAATATCATTGTTACTTACAATGCAGAATTAGATGATTTCTTCTGGCTAATTCCAGGACTTACAATTAGTGGTATCACAATTGTACTAAGCTTAAGTACTGCGCTCATTTGCAAGAACCTGGTTAGCGAAGTTATTTTTCTAATCAATATTGCTATGCTTTTATACTACATTTATCCTATAGTATATACATTCTTTTAATATAAATTTAGGAGGCTTACACATGAGTTTGCATTTAACTATATTGTTATGGCTTGGTATCATTTTTGTAATAGCAGCCTCAATTATATTGGGCTTATTACTTAAATCTAAAAAAGAAGAACGTAAAGAATCCTATTTAGGTTTTACCGTAATATTTTATATTTTTGGATTTGCTTTACTCATCTACGTATTCATATTTGGTATATTATAGCGTAGAATTAAAGAACAAAATGACACTGTTATTTTTGTTCTTTTTTATTTATATCTATATGTAATATTCATTAATAACTCATCAAATATGATTTATTAATTTCTAAGGAGTATCAAAGTGAAATATTCAATTTCTCCATTTATAAAAATATTATTTGTTACACTGATAATTCTTATAACTTTTCCAACACACTTATTAGCTTATACGAGTAACTCTAATCCACTTTCATCAACTGAAGATGATTTTGATTTACAGCCAGGTGATATTATACTTACTAAGGGCCCAGTTTTATATGGTTTCTTTGGTCATTCTAGTATCGCACTTGATCACGATACCGTTTTACAAATAGAAGGCCCTGGGGACAAACCTATTACAGAGTCGTTCCATTCTTTCAAACAACGATTTGGTGAAGGCAAAGATGATTGGATTAAAATCTATCGTTGTTCTATGCCTGGAGCTGGAGAGAGAGCCGCTAAATGGGCTGAAGAACACTATAAAGATACAGATAAGACATATCTAGTCACTTTAAATCTTAAAAGTGAAAGATTTACATACTGTACTAAGATTATTTATCAAGCTTATAAATATGGCGTAAGTAAAAATTCAATTAACGAACATGGCTTACTCATCATTTCTCCATACGCGCTTGTAGATAATTTCACGAAAAATTATCAACTCAAATTAGTTAAACAATATTAAATATCCATAGTAAAAAGAGTAGCTTTGAAATAGCTACTCTTTTTTCGCTAGACAGTTTCCTTGAAATAATTTATGAAATGCTCATTTTCTTCTAATAAATCAATATAAGAAATAGAGCTAAACGGGATAATACGCGTACAATTTTTTAAAGGATAGATAATAATTTCATTTTCATAATCTAGATGAATATCATTTTCTAACACCATTTTTTTAGAACCCACTACAATCGCAATTGCTTTAAAATCATTATTATCAAAGTACTTTTTTAATAATTTTTTATCCATGTTATCTCACATCCTATTCACTTCATATTTACCATTATTTTGTAAAATAATAATGAACTTACCTTATAATTTATGTAAATATATCTTTTAAAATATTTTCAAAAATTTAAAACATTTACTAGTCATTTCGTTATAAAATAATATTATATTAAATTTAGGAGTGACTATATT
>NZ_JANJPM010000046.1:0-11468 GCF_026222585.1 Staphylococcus sp. SUC_1.2
TTCGAATAATTTATTATTTGATATAGAAGACTCCCTTATTGGGAGTCTTTTTTTATTTGAAAATAAGACTTAAGTTCACTGTACTTTTATTTAGTAAAAAATATTAATAAAACAGCCCATAGATAAATACTATCTATGAGCTGTTTCAATCGTTTATATTCTAAGGTTTACGATACATATTTAACAAAGAATTAAAAAACGCTTTCAAGTTCTAAGATTTTAAGAAATTCGCTTGCAGCATATTTAAATGCTGCTTCATCAATATCAAAATGCGGATTGTGATGTGGGGCTGTAATACCCTTATCAGCATTGCCACATCCAGTTAAGAAAAATGCGCCAGGTCGGACTTTTAGATAGTGTGAAAAGTCTTCACCAATCATCATCAATTCTGATTTATTAAAACGTAAATGTAAATCATTTGCCGCTTGTTTAACTGTTTCATAAGCTTCTTCATGATTATGAACTGGTAAATACCCTCTAATATACTCCATGTTATAAGTGACATCATTCGCTAATGCAAGACCTTGTAATAATTTATCCATTTTCTCTTGAATATGAGCTTGTAGTTCTGTATCAAATGTACGTACCGTCCCTTTGCAAAATGCCGAATCTGGAATAACACTATCAGAAGAACCTGCTTGTACCATACCAAAGGTTAATACTGCTTCTTTTACAGGATCGATGGTACGAGAAATGATTTTTTGAGCACTTAGTATAAACTCAGCCATAATTACAATTGGATCGATTGTTTCATGAGGTTTAGCACCATGTCCTCCTTTACCTTTAATGGTAATCGAGAATTCATCTGGAGAAGCCATGATTGCACCTGGTCTTGAATAAATTGTACCAGTGGGATAACCACTCCAAAGATGAGTACCATAAATTTTATCAACATCGTTTAAACAGCCATCATCAATCATTTCTTGAGAGCCACCTGGCATAATCTCTTCACCATATTGAAAAATAAATACAACATTTCCTTTTAATAAGTGGCGATGTTCATGAACAATTTCAGCAACACCTAATAAAATAGCAGTATGACCATCGTGACCACATGCATGCATAAAACCATCGTTTTTAGATTTATATGGAACGTCGTTTAATTCTTGGACTGGTAATGCATCGAAGTCTGCACGAAATGCAATAGTTGGACCATTTTCTTTCCCTTTAAAAGTTGCCTTGATACCATTTCGTCCTACAGGTGACACAATCTCACAGTCTAAATGACTTAACTGATTGAGAATGTAGTTATGTGTCCACGTTTCTTCAAAAGAAGGCTCTGGATATTGATGCATATAACGACGCATTTGAATCATTCTATTTTCTTTTTCACTGGCTAATTGAAACCAATCAAACACATTGACCACTTCTTCCTAATTATTATGAACTTTAGTATAACAAATTCTACTAAAACTCAGTAGTCACTCATTGTAATTTTAATAAAAGACACACTATCAAATATTAAATGAATTATCTTATAACATAAAATGATTATGATGATAATAAATTATGATGAATCAATAACAAAAGAGAAATGATGAGGCACATGGTTCAGTTGTGATAGATAAAGGCGCAGAAATAGTAAAACATTTAGGCTTACAAGACAAAATTGATTTCCAAAGCGGTACATTATCTAAAGCTATCGATGTCGTAGGTGATTATGTCGCACGCACTAAAAAATGTTAGATCAAGCATTTAAAGTATTAAAAGTTAGAAAAGGGTTAAATATTATTAAATAAACATTTAATTAATTTGAGTAATCTATTAGTTTTAATGTATAAATGGATTGTTTTTCATTTTTAGTGGTACACTAATTGTAAAAAAGAGGTGTATACATGCTTGAATTAAGAAAACTAGAGTATAAAGATAAAGAAAGTTTAATTCGATATTTACAATATTGGTATGATAACAATGAGAAAATTATTCCATCTAATATTGATGTCGCACATTATCAATCTTTTGAACAAATGGTAGAACAATTGCATCATCCACCCGTAAATATGAATACCGTTCCTTCTACAACATTATTTTATTTTAAAAATGATGATATTGTTGGTGCAGTAAATATTCGTCATGAACTTAATGATAAATTAAAAAACATCGGAGGACATGTAGGCTATGGTGTTGCCAAACCATACAGAGGAAATGGTTATGCTTCAAGCATGTTAGAAGAAGCACTAAATAGACTAAATAAAATGGGGATACATAAAGTATTAATGACATGTAATCCTTATAATGATGCTTCACAAAAAGTAATAAAAAAATATGGAGGATATGAAATTAATTCGTACATTAAAAAAAACGGTCAGCCAGTAAGTCGATTTGAAATTCTAAATGATGGAAGGTGAAACTGTGAAAGATTTAAAAGTCGTATATGCACTCATACAAAATCAAGAAAGAAAAGTATTACTTGTTAATAATACAGATGGCGGGGGGTGGTCATTACCAGGAGGAAAGGTAGAAAAGGGAGAAACACTAGTTGAAGCTTTGAAACGTGAAGTAATGGAAGAAACAGGTCTTAATGCTAAGATTGGAGATATCGTAAGTATTAATGAAGGTAAATCCACTCAAATGAATGTACATACATTATTTATTATGTTTAAAGCTACAATTCAAAATGAAGTAATAGATATACAAATGAAAGATGAAATTTCAGAAATAAAATGGATGACCATCGAAGAAGCAGACCAAAAACTTACATATTATAATCACAGTTTAAAAGTATTTTTAGATAATAAAGCTACCTATTATAATGAAGGTGTTATAGATTGAAATACAGGTATTACAACAATCATTTATAGTAAGATATAAAAAAATCACTTTTCTCATAAGAAAAGTGATGGGTGTCAAAAGTTTATAAATAGTTTCATATTGTTATGAAATCGCAAGGCACTTTACTATGTAAATTGTACCTTTTATTTATAATATAAAGATATCATCAATTGTATATCATCACAATAATAAGTTAATAAAAACTATAAAAAATATTAATATTCAATTGATTAGAATATATAATAATTAAAATGGATGATTGCTACTTCTAATCTATTGTTTAACAATATCCAAACAGTGGAGGTCTATGAAATGCTCGTTTTAAATGAACAGGATCAACAAAACTTATTAGATATGAAAGAAGTGATTGAAGAAGTCGGTCACGCGTTACAGGCGTTTTCAGAAGGAAAAACGGAAACGCCATTACGTTATGTATTACCTTTTAATAAAGAAAATAGATATTTAGTGATGCCAGCTTTATCAGACGAATTAAATATTGTCGGTATTAAAACAGTCACTTTCGCCCCTAATAATCCTAAACTAGATAAAAAAACAATTACTGGATCCGTATTGCTAAGTGATTATGATACAGGAGAAACCCTTGCTGTACTTGATGGTAGTTATTTAACTAAGATTCGTACTGGTGCCATTTCTGGTGTAGCTACAAAATATTTAGCGCGTGAAGATGCAAAAACATTGTGTGTGATTGGCGCTGGAGATCAAGCTGAGGGGCTCATTGCAGCGATATTAGCAGTGAGAGATATTGAAATGCTTCATATCTCGAGTCGTACAAGAGCTAAAGCTGAAAAATTGGCTGAATTTGTGAAACAAACGTATCACGTGTCAACAAAAGTCTTCGATGAAGCGGATCAAGCCATGGAAAACGCAGATATTGTTGCGACAGCTACAAATTCAAATAAACCGGTATTTTCTCATTCATTACATCCCGGTGTTCATTTAAATGCAGTGGGTTCATTTAAACCTGAAATGCAAGAACTACCTTCAGAAACGATGTTGATTGCTAATAAAATAGTTGTTGAATCTACAGAAGCAGCAATGGAAGAAACAGGTGATTTAAAAGTACCATTAGAAGAAGGTATCATTACTGAGCAATCACTACATGGTGAACTAGGAGATATTGTAAGTGGAAAAATATCTGGACGTGATGATGAAGAAGAAGTGACAGTATTTAAATCAGTAGGTTTAGCTATTGTAGATATAGTGGTGGCACAATACTTTTATAAAAAAGCTCAACAAATTAATTAACCATATACTATATAAAAAAATAGATACCGTATCAGTGATAACGTAGCCATGGCTGATACGGTATTTTTATTGTATAAAGAAAATCAATAAGAGTGATACAAAATATTTCTTCATATTCGCCTCCTTTTAAAAATAATTAACAAGTTTATAGTAGCCTATAGGCATTGAGATATAAGAAGGAAAAAAATAATTTACGATAATTTTAAAAATAATTAACAAATAAAACGTAAGTTAAATCAAATAATTTATTAGAAGAATAAAATTATCACTTTAACGTACAATCTAATGATATATGTAAGCATTTTTATAATATAGTAAATCGAAGAATATGGGGAATTCTAAAAAGACACTATTAGGATATATAAAACAAAGGGAGAAATGACAATGAAGAGAATTGTAATTACAGGAGCACTAGGCCAAATAGGAACTGAATTGGTACTAAAATGTAGACAATTATATGGAAAAAATAATGTATTAGCCACTGATATTAGTGAGCCAGAACTACATTCATTGATTAGTGATAGCCCATTTGAATTACTTGATGTAACAGATCGTGACGCAATGATGGCTGTAGTAGAAGACTTTAAAGCAGATACACTTATGCATATGGCTGCATTACTTTCTGCAACAGCTGAAAAAAATCCTTTGCAGGCTTGGGATTTAAATATGGGTGGGTTAATAAATGCTTTAGAAACTGCAAGAATGTATGACTTACATTTCTTTATGCCAAGTTCAATTGGGGTATTTGGTGCGTCTACACCTAAGAAAAACACATCTCAAAATACGATTCAACAACCGACAACAATGTACGGGATAAATAAAGTTGCAGGTGAATTATTATGCCAATATTACTTTAAAAATTTTGGTGTCGACACACGTAGTGTAAGATTTCCAGGGCTCATTTCACATGTCAAAGAGCCAGGTGGAGGTACTACAGATTACGCAGTAGAAATATATTTCGAAGCGGTTAGACATGGTCACTACACGAGCTATATCGCTAAAAATACGTATATGGATATGATGTATATGGATGATGCCATTGATGCGATTATTCAACTTATGGAAGCGGATAGTAAGAAACTTGTAACACGCAATGGTTATAATTTAAGCGCAATGAGTCTTGAACCTGAGATGATTAAGAAAGAAATTCAGAAATATATTCCAGAATTCACCTTAGATTATGATGTCGATCCAGTAAGACAAACGATTGCAGATACATGGCCAGATAATATTGATACCAGTTATTCTCGAAAAGAATGGGGCTTTAATCCAAAGTATCATTTGGCTAAAATGACAGAAACAATGATACGAACGATTAAAGAAAAGACATAAGTTCATAATTAAAAAGGTGCCTTTGGAATTTGACTCTCTTTTAAAGAATAAAAAAAGAAAAGGGTTTCATTTTTTATTTTGTTTGAATTTTTAGAAAATTTATTGAATAGACTATCTGAGATTGCTATAATTTATATTAAATCTTATTCATGAAATATATTAGGAGGCTTCAACATGTCAGAAAAAGTTAAATTTGAACAACGTGACACACTTAAAGAAAAACCAGAAGGAAATCTTGGATTTGGGCAATATTTTACTGACTATATGTTAAGTGTAGATTATGATGAAGAAAAAGGCGGTTGGCAAGAATTAAAAATTATTCCTTATGCACCGTTTGAAATTTCTCCAGCAGCACAAAGTTTACACTATGGTCAAGCTGTATTTGAAGGTTTAAAAGCATATAAACATAATGGTGAGGTCGTATTATTCCGTCCAGATCAAAACTTCAAACGTATCAATGATTCATTAGCGCGTTTAGAAATGCCTAAAGTAGATGAAGAATTATTATTAGATGGTTTGAAACAACTTGTTGATATCGAACGTGATTGGGTACCAGAAGGCGAGGGCCAATCTTTATATATTCGTCCATTCGTATTCGCTACAGAAGGAATTTTAGGTGTTCGTGCTTCTAAAAAATATAAATTATTAATTATCTTATCTCCATCAGGTGCTTACTACGGCGGTGATACATTAAAATCAACAAAAATTTATGTTGAAGATGAATATGTACGTGCAGTTCGTGGGGGTGTAGGTTTTGCTAAAGTAGCAGGTAACTATGCAGCAAGTTTATTAGCACAAACGAATGCGAATAACTTAGGATATGATCAAGTATTATGGTTGGACGGCGTTGAACAAAAATATGTTGAAGAAGTAGGTAGTATGAACATTTTCTTCGTTGAAAATGGCAAATTAGTAACACCTGCGTTAAATGGTAGTATTTTACCTGGTATTACACGTAAATCAATTATCGAATTAGCAAAAGAATTAGGCTATGAAGTCGAAGAACGTAAAGTATCTATTGATGAATTATTCGAAGCTTACGATAAAGGTGAATTAACAGAAGTATTTGGTTCTGGTACGGCAGCAGTCATCTCTCCAGTAGGTACATTAAAATATGAAGATAGAGAAATTGTGATTAATAATAACGAACCTGGAGAAATCACTAAAAAATTATATGACACATATATTGGTATCCAAAGTGGTAAATTAGAAGATAAACATGGCTGGAGAGTCATTGTGCCGGAGTATAAATAACTTGTAAAAACAAGCTAGAAACGTTATGACTACGTGGTTTCTAGCTTGTTATTTTTCATTTTAGATCAACTTTTGGGAGCACATCAAAAAGTTGGTTGCCTTCTTTTTTGCATAAAAAACCACTCTTAACATAGCTTATGTCGAACTAAGTAAGAGTGGTGACGTAAAATAAATAAGGAGCAAAATATTATAACAAAATATTCTGCCATTTAAATTATAACCTTTATAAATAAAGATAAACATTTTAATCATTTTAACAATTAATTATATTTAAATATAAAAATTATTATTTTTTTATTTAAGTAATGTAGATAATTAAATTTTATTATGTAATAATAAGTAATGAGATTACCTAAAAGACAACCCTTGACTTAGTGTTTTTCTTCTATTACAAATACCATATACCTAATACCATTATTACTTAGGTAATCTCAACATTTGAAATTCATTTAAATGATATAGATCTTTAGGGGTATAAAGCCCCTTTTTGTATGTGAAAAAAGTCTCACTAGTAAGACTAAGTTTCAATGAAAGTAATGCTAACTATGATTTTGCCCTGTTTGATTGCCTTAATCCAATTTTTATCCGTGATTTGGATCATCTTAGAGTAATTAATACGATATATATTTGATTCAAATATCATCAAGAGACCAATAATAAAATAAAGTAAATTGAAAAAGTGGAAAGACAACTTTAAATGATGTCTTTCCACTTTTTTGAGAATAGAAGATATAAGGAATTAGATATTTAAATAATGTGAAGAAATAAAATTAATAAGATACCCCATTAATGCTAATATACCGAGTGATACAAATAATGCTGAAAACCCTCGGCTAATTGTTTTATAAGCGAGTCCTTCATTTTGTGCTAAGAAGAAACTAAATATAAATAATCCAATTCCGATTCCGAATAAAATAAAAATAACGATTAACATGAATATATCCTTTCATTTTTAGTAATGATATGATGAATATCATTGTTAAAATTACTCAATAGCATATTACAAAGATATTTTATAGAATTTTATATTTTTTTAGTGAAGATTATAATCACCGTATTATCTATTAATTAAACCACTTATAGATATAAAAGCAATAAGGCAAATTTTTTATTATTTTTCAATACATCTTTTTTATTTTTTTGGAATTTGATGAATAATTTGGACTTCTACGCAACATTTAATATGAAATAATAGGGAAATCAAGACACTTTAGCATGAATCATATCAATTTAGGCAGAAATCCCCTATAAATTAAAATATGTACTAAACTATTAATTGTAAACATATTTAAGGAGATGAAAACCATGTTAGATATCTTTAGTTTCATTAAAAAAGTATATGATTTAGTAAGTGGTATTCTTGTAAATGGTGAACCGAGAAATTAATTAATTGTTTTCCCCTAATCGAATTGAATATATATTTTCATTAAATACTATTAAAGCACGCGTTTTATTTAGATATAGTTACTAAATAAGAAGCGTGTTTCTTAATATATAATTTAAATTATAACGAATTAACATTGAGATACATTAAATAAGAGATATGATAATACTGAAACATCAAATATTAAAACATTTATTACAGAATGCAAAAACTGTGGAAAAGTAGAATTTTTTAATATAGCACCTGTAAGATTATAAATATATAATGAAATAGAATGTTGATACTTATCAACTTGTTGTAGACAATAAAAATGAAGTGATGTATGATATTTTTAGAGACTATTCCCTTACACATAGTCTTATTCCCGTTGAGGCATAGTAATGCCAACGTTATTCAAAACTAGTTTTATATATTCTTAGTTGAGTCATACCTAGAGAGGTATGGCTTTTTTTATAAACCTATGCTAAGCAGTTCTTTTACTATACTTAAAAGAACAATGTATATTACAATGAAATACAAAATAAGGAGTGTATATATAAATGGAATGGATATTATTTGATAAAGATGGTACATTAATTGAATTTGATCATAGTTGGGAAAAAATTGGCGTACGCCTGGTAAATAGTTTCCTAGAGACATTTCCTGTAGCAAATAAAGAAGCAACGCTTCGCAAACTAGGCGTTGTTAAAGATACGATTAGTCCGGATTCTGTTATGGGTTCAGGATCGTTAGATGAAATTGTTCATGCATTTAATGATGAATCTGGAAAAGATGTTTCTAAATGGACGCGTGATACAAGTCAAGCATTAGTAGATAGTCGTGAACCAGAAAATAACTGGATAGATGGCGTTTATGATATGATTCAATCATTACGACAAGAAGGCTATAAAATTGGTATTGTGACTAGTGACTCTGAAAAAGGAGTGACACAATTTTTAGAAGAAACACATTCTAAAGATGCGTTTGATTTAGTCATTTCTACTGAAGCGCATGCGGCTGAAAAACCCAATCCTGAAGTTCTTAAGCCACTTTTTGATCATTATGATGTTAAACCGGAAGATGTAGTCATCGTAGGTGACACAAATAATGATATGAAGACTAAAGTGAATGCAAAGTTAGGTTTAGCCATTGGTGTATTAAGTGGTATCGCAAAAAAAGAGGAACTTGTGGATGCTGATTACGTGATTGAAACAGCTGTGAGTGTACCAGAAGTATTAAAAAAGTATACACAAAATAATTAAACAAAAAGAGATTAAAGTATAATGGTTATTTTCTACATTTATAACATATTGGCAGCCAAGAACTGAATTAAACATGGTTTTACACCCATGTTTAATTCTAGTCCTTCTTGCCTAGATGAGACAGTAAAGTCTGTCTCTTTTTTTATCGATGATCTACATTTCGATATGTTTGAATAATATGTGCAATTTTGTCGATAATTGGATCTAAAGAGTCGGGGTTTTCATGAATATCATATTCATTAATATTCACTCTTACTACAGGACAAGCATTAAAATTGTTAATCCAATTTTCATAGCGTTTAAATAACTTTTTCCAATATACCGGATCAGTATTCATTTCCATATCGCGGCCACGTTGATGAATACGATCGATCACTTCATCATAGTCACAATCTAAATAAATTAAAACATCTGGTTTAGGGAAATAGGGTGTCATAACCATTGCTTCAAATAACTCCGAGTAAGTTTTAAAATCTTCTTTACTCATTGTTCCTTGTTCTTCATGCATTTTTGCGAAGATATCAACATCTTCATAAATAGAACGATCTTGTATAAAGCCTCCTCCGTATTCAAACATGCGTTTTTGTTCTTTAAAACGTTCAGCTAAAAAATAAATTTGCAGATGGAAACTCCAACGTTCAAAATCATTATAGAATTTATCTAAGTAGGGGTTATGGTCTACATTTTCAAAGGAAGTTCTGAAATTGAGTTTATCAGCAAGCGCTTGAGTTAATGTAGATTTTCCTACTCCTACCGTTCCAGCAATTGTAATAATTGCATTTTGAGGGATACCGTAATTATTCATATTTTATATCTCCTATCATGGGTTTAATTTGATTTAAAATCAATTGATAATCTGATTTATTTTGTACAAAATCTAAATCAGAAGTGTCGATTAAAATCACATTAGCACCTTCGTTTTTTAATGTTTCATAAAATGATAAATAATCCTTTTTTAAATTAAGTAAGTAGCTATCTTCAATTTGATGTTCAAAGCTACGGTTACGTTTAGCAATACGACGTTTCAGTACATCTAAATCAGCATCTAAAAAGATGATCATATTAGGTAATTCAAGATCTTCAGTTAAAATATTGAAAATACGATTGAATTTATCAAATTCTGATTCGTTAAGTGTATTGCGGGCAAATATTCTATTTTTATAAATATGGTAATCACTTACCACACCTTGATTAATTTTTGCAATATCTTGTGCTTGTTTATAACGATTACAAAGGAAGAACATTTCAGTTTGAAAACTCCATTTTGAAATATCATCATAAAAATCAGAAAGAAAGGGGTTTTCATTAATGATTTCATTTTCTTCATAATAATTAAAGGTTTGGCTAATTTTATGAGTAAGAGACGATTTGCCAACGCCAATCGGACCTTCTATTGCAATAAATGGTTTATTCATAATTACATCTCCAAATGTTAAAATAGACATTGAGTATTTTATCATAAGTAAGGGATGACACATATGACAAATGATGAATTTTACATGAAATGTGCAATTGAAGAAGCGAAAAAGGCTCGACAGCTTGGTGAAGTTCCAATCGGAGCAGTGATCGTTAAAGATAACGACATTATTTCACGTGCTCATAATTTAAGAGAAACCCTGCAACAGCCTACTGCTCATGCTGAACACTTAGCAATAGAACGGGCAGCTAAAGTCATAGGAAGTTGGCGTTTAGAAGATTGTACATTATATGTCACATTAGAACCCTGTGTCATGTGTGCTGGAACGGTTGTAATGAGTCGTATACCACGGGTTGTATATGGCGCGATGGATCCTAAAGGAGGATGCAGTGGTAGTTTAATGGATTTACTACAACAACCACAATTTAATCATCGTGCAATTGTTGAACAGGGTGTGTTAGAAGAAGCGTGTAGCAATTTATTGAGACAATTTTTCCGTGATTTAAGAGCTAAAAAAGTTAAAAGAAACACATCATCGTACAAAAGATGGTAAATTTGTTAAAATAGGAACGGTAAAACAAATTTAAATTTTGTAATTATGTTCACTGAATATGTATGTTCTAAAATATAATAGCTGTAAGTTTAGCTAATGAAATGAGGTAACGGCATGATTAAACTGATTGCAACAGATATGGATGGGACACTGTTAAATGCAGCACATGAAATTTCAGAAGAAAATATTAACGCGATTAAATATGCTCAATCAAAAGGTATTACAGTAGTCATTGCAACGGGTCGTGCG
>NZ_JANJPM010000047.1:0-11208 GCF_026222585.1 Staphylococcus sp. SUC_1.2
ATCCTCCTCTACTTATATATATTATTATCTACTAGTTTTTTTATCGTCAGCTGCATGTCCTTTAAATGTACGAGTTGGAGCAAATTCACCTAATTTGTGACCAACCATATCTTCAGTTACATAAACAGGTACATGTTTACGACCATCATATACTGCAAAAGTATGACCGATGAAATTTGGGAAAATTGTAGAACGACGTGACCATGTTTTGATTACTTGTTTCTTTTCACTTCCGTCTTGAGCTTCTACTTTTTTCATTAAATGATCATCAACGAAAGGTCCTTTTTTAATACTACGAGCCATTTGGGCGCCTCCCTTCTTATTGTGTGCGTGCAGCTGTTAAGCCGCACACTCAAATAAGTTGTTATTATTTTCTTTTACGTCCACGAACGATAAGTTTATCAGATGATTTTTTACCGCGACGTGTTTTCTTACCAAGCGTTGGTTTACCCCATGGTGACATTGGAGATGGTCTACCGATAGGAGCACGACCTTCACCACCACCGTGTGGGTGATCGTTAGGGTTCATTACAGAACCACGAACTGTTGGACGGATACCTTTCCATCTTGAACGACCAGCTTTACCAGCGTTAACAAGTTCATGTTGTAAGTTACCAACTTGACCGATTGTAGCACGGCAAGTAGATAAAATCATACGTACCTCACCAGAACGTAATCTGATTAATACATATTTACCTTCTTTACCAAGTACTTGTGAACTTGCACCTGCTGAACGAGCAATTTGTCCACCTTTACCAGGTTTTAATTCGATATTATGAATTACAGTACCAACTGGAATATTTTGTAATGGTAAAGCATTACCAACTTTGATATCTGCTTCAGCACCACTTTCAACTGTTTGGCCTACTTGTAATCCTTTTGGTGCGATAATGTAACGTTTTTCACCATCAGCATATACTAATAAAGCAATGTTAGCTGAACGGTTTGGATCATATTGGATTGAATCAACTTTAGCAGTGATTCCGTCTTTATTACGTTTGAAGTCAATTACACGATATTGACGTTTATGTCCTCCACCATGGTGACGAACTGTTAATTTACCTTGATTGTTACGACCCGCTTTTTTCGGTAGCGGTTGTAATAATGACTTTTCAGGTGTAGTCTTCGTGATTTCAGCGAAGTCTAACGTAGTCATATTACGACGACCATTTGTAATTGGCTTATATTTTTTAAGAGCCATTGTCGCTTACCTCCTTAATGGTAATATTATTTTATTTTAGTTGAATAAGTCGATTGAACCTTCTTTAAGTTTTACAATCGCTTTTCTTCTTTTATTTGTATAGCCTTGATAACGGCCCATACGTTTTTTCTTTGGTTTGTAGTTGATGATATTTACACTTTCAACTTTAACGTCGAAAATTTCTTCAACTGCAATTTTAACTTGAGTTTTGTTAGCACGAGTATCTACGTCAAAAGTATATTTATCTTCAGCCATTGCTTCAGAAGATTTTTCAGTGATTACGGGGCGCTTAAGAACATCTCTAGCTTCCATTATCCGAGCACCTCCTCAACTTTTTTCGCAGCTGATTCAGTAATGATTACACTGTCAGCGCTAGTGATATCTAATACGTTTAATCCTTGAGCAGTACTTACTTGTACACCAGGAATATTACGTGCAGATAATTCAACATTTACATCTTCGTTTTCTGTTACTACTAACACTTTTTTAGGTTGTTCAAGTGTAGTTAAAACATTTTTAAATTCTTTTGTTTTTGGTGCATCAAAACCAAAAGTATCAACGATTGTA
Organism: Staphylococcus sp. SUC_1.2; assembly: GCF_026222585.1. Classification (NCBI taxonomy): domain Bacteria; kingdom Bacillati; phylum Bacillota; class Bacilli; order Caryophanales; family Staphylococcaceae; genus Staphylococcus; species Staphylococcus sp. SUC_1.2. The sequence continues at coordinate 1,769 of NZ_JANJPM010000047.1, forward strand.
AAGTTGTTTTCTTGAACTTTGAAAGATAATGCAGAACGTAATGCTAAACGACGCATTTTCTTAGGCATTTTGTATGAATAGCTTCTTGGAGTTGGTCCGAAAACGATACCACCACCACGCCATTGGGGAGCACGGATTGTACCTTGACGTGCACGTCCTGTACCTTTTTGTCTCCATGGTTTACGTCCACCACCACGAACAGCTGAACGATTTTTCACTGCGTGTGTACCTTGACGTAAAGAAGCACGTTGTAAATTGATTGCTTCGAAAAGAACACTGTTGTTTGGTTCGATTGCGAAAACTGAATCGCTTAATTCAACTGAACCAGATTTTGATCCGTCTACTTTTAATACATCATAATTAGCCATTATGCTTTTTCCTCCTTTCGCTACTTATTATTTATTACCTTTTTTAATTGAAGATTTAATTTCTACAAAACCTTTTTTAGGTCCAGGTACATTACCTTTTACTAAAATAACATTGTTATCAGTATCAACTTGAACAACTTCTAAGTTTTGAACTGTAACTGTGTTACCGCCCATACGTCCAGGCATTTTTTGACCTTTAAATACTCTTGAAGCATCTGAAGCCATACCTACTGAACCTGGAGCTCTGTGGAAATGAGAACCGTGAGCCATTGGTCCACGACCTTGACCATGACGTTTAATTGCACCTTGGAAACCTTTACCTTTTGAAGTTCCTGTAACATCAATAATGTCTCCAGCTTCAAAAGTATCTACTGTGACTTCTTGACCTACTTCGTATTCATCAACATTAACGTTTCTGAATTCACGAATGAAGCGCTTAGGTGCTGCGCCAGCTTTTTTAGCGTGACCTTCAGCTGGTTTATTTGCATATTTATTTGATTTAGCATCTTTTTTATATGCTTGTTTGTCTGCAAAACCTACTTGGATAGCATTGTAGCCATCAACTTCTTCAGTTTTCTTTTGTAATACTACGTTTTGATTTGCTTCTACTACTGTAACAGGGATTAATTCACCGTTTTCTCCGAATACTTGTGTCATCCCAATTTTTCTTCCTAAGATTCCTTTGGTCATCGAAAGTCCACCTCCTAAATTGATCTATTATAATTTAATTTCGATGTCTACACCAGATGGTAAGTTTAAGCCCATTAAAGCATCAACTGTTTTTGGTGTTGGGTTAACAATGTCGATTAAACGTTTATGTGTACGTTGTTCGAATTGTTCACGAGAATCTTTATACTTGTGCACCGCACGAATAATTGTATAAACAGATTTTTCTGTTGGTAACGGAATTGGTCCAGATACATCTGCACCAGAACGTTTAGCAGTTTCAACAATCTTTTCTGCTGATTGATCAATTACACGGTGATCATAAGCTTTTAATCTGATTCTGATTTTTTGTTTTGCCATAATTTTCCCTCCTTGTTCGTCTACATTGAAGTGATAGACTTCTCCACGAAAACTATCTCACACAACGCCATGGCAAAGCGGCCGGGTGTGTCAGTAACCTTTCGCTTCATCGCTTTCTTTAAGTCCAACATTAAATATGTTACAAGAAAAACACTGATAAATCAAGGTTTTTCTTTAACTTTTTTTATTTACGTCTAACACATACTTAAGTATTGTACTGGAAATTTTTATGTAGTTCAACCATTTTGAGTAAATTTTTTCCCTTTTTTCTATAAACCTTTATAATAGATATAGAGAGTAATGAATTTTGAAATTATAGCTATACATTTTTAATGCTAATTTATTTTAAAATTCATGAACTTTATCGGAGGTGAATATAATATAAATGAAAAGAAATGTGAAACTTACTTTAGCAATTATTAGTATCTTCTTAATAGCTAGTGAATTTTTCTATGGTATTCCTTTTTTAGGAGGCTCAGTTATTCTTGGCTTTGGTTGGCAACCTTTATTATTAAATGCTTTACTTTATCTTATTTTAGGAATCATTCTATTAGTAGATTCTCAAAACACAATTAAGCCAATGGCAATGATTCCATTTATTGGATTAATTGGATCATTTGTTGCTTTTCTACCTATTATTGGTATGTTTACGCATTGGGTACTCTTTTTCTTAATGGTATTCTTTATATTTGTTGTACTCAACGCACCAACTTACATTCCAAATAAAGATTCTAAAGTTATTTATACTCAATACAAAGATGATAAAAACAATTAATAATTTCAATATTAAAAAGACACATTTAATTCAAAAATTAAATGTGTCTTTTTATGTCTAACCGTGTACAAACACGAAGTATAAAATAAATAATACCATTAATACATACATGATAGGATGAACTTCTTTATGTTTTTTAGTAATTAACATTGTTATTGGATAGAAGATAAACCCACATGCAATACCTGTAGCAATTGAATATGATAAAGGCATCATAATGATTGTAATAAATGCTGGTACTGCTACTTCAAATTTTTTCCAATTAATTTCAGCAAAGTTTGCCGCCATTAAAATACCAACTACAACTAACGCTGGTGTTGTTACTGCACTTGTAACGACTTCAATTAGTGGACTAAAGAATAATGCTAATAAGAAACAAAAACCAGTTATGATACTTGCAAAACCTGTACGTGCTCCTACTGCAACACCAGAAGTAGATTCAATATAAGAGGTTGTTGTAGTTGTACCAAAAATAGCCCCAACAATTGTAGCAAGTGAGTCTGCAAATAATGCTCTTCCAGCTCTTGGTAACTTATTGTCTTTCATTATACCTGCTTGGGTTGCTACTGCTACTAAAGTACCTGCAGTATCAAAGAAATCAATAAAGAAGAACGTTAAAATAACAATAAGAAATTGGATAGTAAATAATTGGCCTGGATCTTTAAATGCTTCAAAAGCTGCTCCAAATGTAGGTGTAATACTTGGAATTTTACCTACAATACCTGATGGTGTATGAATTTGACCTGTAATCATCCCTACAATTGCAGTTATAATCATACCAATAAAAATTGAACCTGGAACCTTTCTAGCATATAAAATGATTGTTATAGCAATCCCAAATATAGCTAAAAGTACTGATGGTTTAGTTAAATGACCTAATGTTACAAGCGTTGAATCATTTTTTACAATAATACCTGCACTTTGTAAACCTACAAAAGTAATAAATAGCCCTATACCTGCCGAAACCGCCATTTTCATTTCATAGGGTATTGCATTAATAATTATTTCCCTCAATCCAGTTGCTGTTAATATCGCAAAGAATATACCTGAAAATAGCACACCTGTTAAACCGATTTGCCAAGGAATTCCCATTGTTAAAACAACTGTAAATGCAAAGAACGCATTTAACCCCATCCCTGGGGCAAGCGCAATCGGATATCTTGCAATCAGTCCCATGAATAAAGATCCTACAAAGGCTGCTAATGCTGTCGCTACAAAAATGGCACCTTGATCCATTTTCATATCACCAGATATACCTTTAACACCTGCTAAACTTAAGACTTGAGGATTCACGGCTAATATATAAGCCATTGATAAGAAAGTTGTGATACCACCGATGATTTCTCTTTTGTAGTTAGTACCATACTCGTCGAATTGGAAGTATTTTTTCACAGCTTTAAACTCCTTTTTTTGAAATACTTTAATAGTTTAATATTACTTACTTAAAAAAACAATACTAAAAACGAACTTTTATCGACTTATTTCATTATAAGTTCGATTTTAGTTAAAATTTTAAGTTCTTTAATGCATCTTTAAAAGGATTATTATCCAATTCATCATGATTATTCATATATTTTTTCATATCTTTTTTAGAAACTTTACCATTATTTTTATTTTTCAATCGTTGATCCATTTGTGCTTGGGTTTCAGTATGACCGCATACACATCGGTAGACCGCTTCTTTTCCTCTTCCAAACAATGTCATTTTCTTTTTACAGTTAGGACAACGTGCATTCGTTTTACGTTGAATATTCTTTTTAGTGTGACAGCTAGGGTCTTGACACACTAGCATTTGTCCGTTTTTAGTTTTTACTTTTATCATAAATTTACCGCAATTGGGACATTCAGTAGAAGTTAAATTATCATGTTTATATTTTTGATCACTATGTTTGATTTCCCCAACAATTTCTTTAGTAAAATCTTTCATCTCATTAATAAATTGTTTAGCGTTATATTTACCTTTCTCAATAGAAAGTAATTTTTCTTCCCATTCTGCAGTCATTAAAGGAGAAGTCAGCGCTTTAGGAGAAAGCTCTAATATTTGTTTTCCTTTAGATGTCACTTTTAATTTTCCATCTTTTGATTCTATTGCATTAATATTGAATAGTTTTTCAATAATATCTGCACGCGTCGCTACTGTTCCAATTCCTCCCGTCTTATGAAGGGTATTAGCGTACTTTTTGTCATTCAATTGAATATAATTTTGTGGGTTTTCCATCGCCTTAAGTAAGCTACCTTCATTGAAATATTCAGGTGGTGTTGTTTCATGTTCGTTTACTTTGACTTGTTGTACATGATAGGTCTCTTCCTTGCTAAAAGTGATAGCCTTATTAGCAGTTGAATCATTGTTACTAAGTGCTTTAAATCCTAATTTACGTGTGACGTTTTTGGCATGTTTAAATTGATATTCTCCCACTTTTAAAAAAACCTGTGTCGCTTCATACTGATAAGGATCCATTAATGTTTCTAAAAATCGTTGTGCAACCATTAAATATAGTTTTGTTTCTCTGTTAGTTAATGTATCAAAGTTGGGTCTAATTTCAGTTGGGATAATCGCATGATGGTCTGACACTTTTTGATTATTAAAAATATGCATCTTAGTTGTAAATGACTTAGTCAATAACTGACGAGCATGTGATTTATAATCAGTCGCTAATAAGGCTTGGAGACGTTCTTGTATGGTATCTGTCATATCGTTAGACAAGTAGTTAGAATCTGTTCTTGGATATGTTAATAGTTTATGACGTTCATAAAGACTCTGTAAGGTATTTAAAGTTTCTTTGGGTCCCATTTTAAATCGCTGGTATGATGCTTGTTGTAAATCAGTTAAATTATATAAAGGTTTTGCGTAAGATTTTTTTTGCTTAATTGAAACATCTTCAATCTGACCTGATTGTCCTTCTATTTTTTTAGATAATTTTTGTATTTCTTCTTTATTAGTAAATCTTTGATTCGTTTGAATATCAAATATAGCGTCATTTACATTTAAAGAAAGTGTGTAATACTTTTGAGGTTTAAAATGATTAATTTCTTGTTGTCGATGATAAACCAGTTGAATCGTTGGTGTTTGTACTCTTCCTAATGAAAGTTGAGCATCATATTTAGTTGTCAGTGCTCTAGTAGCATTAATACCCACTATCCAGTCCGCTTCACTTCGTGCAAGAGCTGCTTGATACAAGTGATTATATTCACGTCCATCTTTTAAATGTTTAAAGCCTTGTTGTATTGCCTTTTTAGTCACCGAACTAATCCATAAACGTTTAATTGGCTTTTTATTTTTCACTTTATCTAAGATGAGACGTGCTACTAGCTCTCCTTCACGCCCAGCATCTGTAGCAATAATAATGTCCTTCACATCTTTATTTAATATTAAAGATTTTACAATTTTAAACTGTTTACTTGTCTTCCCTATGACCACAGTATGCATTTGCTTAGGTAATATAGGTAAATCTTCTAATTTCCATTCTTTATATGTTTTGTCATAATGTTCTGGTTGAGCATTTGTTACTAAATGACCTAAAGCCCATGTCACTATATAGCGCTGATTTGCAATATATCCATTATGTTTTTCTTTAATATTTAGTGCTTCTGCAATATCTCTCGCTACTGAGGGTTTTTCCGCTAGAATTAATGATTTCATTCAAATTTCCTTTCGCATTCTTACTTTTTATTTTCATACGTTTAATATTGTAACATGTATAGCAATAGTGTTACTTTCCATCTCAACTTATTAATTTAAAGTAAAACCCCTATATTAAATTCAGCTTACTAAAATACTTAGGCTATACATTTTTATAATATTAGTCTTTTATATTTTATAAAAAAATGAGCAATTGCGTTTTATATCAATCACAAATAATATAAAATATTCACCAAGTGTTATGGAAAGGAAAGCACTTATTTTTGAAAAGGAGAGTGAGTAATAAATGCAGATTATTAACATATTAATCGCCTTATTACCTGCATTATTTTGGGGAAGTCTCGTATTAATCAATGTATTTGTAGGAGGAGGTCCATACAATCAAATTAGAGGTACAACGTTAGGTACATTGGTTATTGGTTTAATCTTACTTCTTACAGGTCATGCACAATTTGATAACCCTACTGTCATCATTGTAGGGTTAATTTCTGGTGCAATGTGGGCATTCGGTCAAGGAACTCAATTACAATCTGTTAACCTTGTCGGCGTATCTAAAACAATGCCTATTTCTACTGGTTTACAATTAGTAGGTACAACTTTATTTAGTGCTATCTTTTTAGGTGAATGGAGTACTGGATTACAAGTTACTTTAGGACTTATTGCAATGGTTTTATTAGTAACAGGGATTGCCCTTACATCACTAAAAGGAAAAAATGAGCGTTCTACAAAAGATCCTAATTTTAGTAAAGCAATGGTGATTCTAGTTGTAGGTACATTAGGTTATGTAGGTTATGTAGTAATCGGGAATATATTTGGCGTAAATGGTACTGATGCCTTATTCTTCCAATCAGTTGGTATGGCTATTGGTGGATTTTTACTTTCAATGAGACATGAAACAAATATTAAATCTACCACACTTAATATTATTCCAGGGATTGTTTGGGGAATAGGTAACTTATTTATGTTCTATTCTCAACCTAAAGTTGGTGTAGCAACAAGTTTCTCATTATCACAATTATTAGTTATAGTTTCTACTCTTGGTGGTATATTCTTATTAGGTGAGAAAAAAGATCGACGCCAAATGATTGGGATTTGGTCAGGTATTGCGTTGATTATCATCGCAGCAATTATATTAGGAAACTTAAAATAAGTATATTGAGGAGGTCATACAATGTTTTCTGAATTAGAAAATAAAGTTGTTGTTATTACTGGCTCTGGCAGTGGCATAGGAAAAGCAATGGCGGAAGTTTTTGGTAAAGAAAAAGCGAAAGTAGTCTTAAATTATAGATCAGAAAGTCATATGAAAGAACTTGATGCCCTTCAAGAAACAATCAAAAAATCTGGCGGTGACTCAATTACGGTGCAAGCCGATGTTTCAGTCGAAGAAGATGTGAAACGATTAGTAGAAACGGCTGTTAAAGAATTTGGAACAATTGATATCATGATTAATAATGCTGGTTTTGAAAAAGCCACTCCAAGTCATGAAATGTCTATGGCTGAATGGCAAAAAGTTCTTGATATTAACTTAACTGGTGCATTTATTGGTTCACGTGAAGCGGTAAAACAATTTTTAAAAGAAGATAAGAAAGGTATTATTATTAATACTTCAAGCGTGCATGATACCATTCCTTGGCCAAATTACGTTAACTATGCTGCAAGTAAAGGCGGTCTTAAGTTAATGATGGAAACAATGTCAATGGAATATGCCCAACATGGCATTCGTATTAATAATATCTCTCCAGGTGCCGTTGTGACTGAGCATACAAAAGAAAAATTCTCTGATCCAAAAACACGTGCCGAAACATTAGAAATGATTCCAGCTAGAGAAATCGGTGATGCAAAAGATGTAGCAAACGGTGCATTGTTCTTAGCTTCTAATTTAGCTAGTTATGTTCATGGAACAACATTATATGTTGATGGTGGTATGATGAACTATCCTGCATTTATGGGTGGAAAAGGGTGATCATACTATAAAGTAAAAAAGCAAGCGATGATTAAAAATCGCTTGCTTTTTTCATATATATAGTTTTTATACAAAGATAGCTTGATAAATATATATAATAATAATACTTATCACAATAGAAATATTAGTAACCATTCCAACTAATGGCAATGTTTTATATTTAAACTGAATTGAATATGGAATAATTGCCACACCCACAGGAAGTAACCATGTAATTAATAACGTTGTTTTAATCATATCATCCGATGTTGGTAAGAAAAAGTGGACTAATAAACCAGCAATACATCCAAGTCCGTAATGGACAATTAAATATTTCACTGCAATTGGTAAAAATTGTTTTTCAATTCTGAAGCTCAACATAATTCCAAGTAAAATCATTGATAGTGGCATGTTTGCTTTAGAAATAATGGTAAAAAAGTCAATTGAAGCTTTTGGTAAATGAATATTAGCCATATTAAGTATAAACATTACAATATAAGTAACGAGTGGTACTGAAGAAATTAACTTTTTCCCTAAAAATTTGAAATTAAATTGATCACTACCTTCACTGTAATAACTACCTACAAAGTAAGTGACTCCAAACATAATAATTGCCCCACCGATATCGGCCATACCAAAATAAATCATACCATTTTCAGGCCAAATTGTTTCTACAAGTGGATAAGCAAATAAACCAATGTTTAATGACGCTGCCATCATACCTACTGAACCCTTGACATGATTATCATATTTTCTAAATAATGCAACCATAATTACTTTGGCCAATATGCCATAGATGAGCATCATAATTGGTAAAATAGAAAATGATAAATCAAGATTCGCACTATTTAAATTGACAATAACTAAAGAAGGTAATGTGACATTCAATACAAGCGTAGACAATACTTGACTATCTGCAGACTTAATAAAATTAATACGTTTAAGTAAGTAACCTAATGCAATTAACAAAATAATTATTATAAATTGCTCAGTCACAATTCATCCCTTCTTCCCTAATATTCCATTACAACTAATTACTCTAACACAATTAACAGTATTTTTAGAAGTTACTTGTTTCATGCTATAATCATTACTAATCATATTAATAAATAAGGAGTTCGACTAGACATGGACTTAGAATCACAATTAGCTGAGCTTAAATACGATTATATTCGTTTACAAAATGATTTAGAGAAAAAAGAATCACTAAATCAACAGATTGATCCTTTAGTAAAACAATTAGAAGAAATTGAAAAAGAAATTTCAGACATACGTTCAAAATTACATCAGAAATAATTTTTCAATATATCTAGGCATGAAAGTTCATGAATGCTATGATATTAGTCGTAATAGAAAGGATGTCATCAAGTGAAAATATACTTAATTTTATTACCCATACTGTATCTTATTGTAAGTTATATCAGTATTTTTAAAATGAAATCAATGTTCGTACATATTTTACGTCTTATTATGGGAATATTATTATTATTTGTAGTAGCTATCACTACGATCCAATTTCCTAGTGAAAATTGGTGGGTATTTGTTGTATTGCTTCTTCTTGTAGGAAATGTAGAAGTTACAGCTTTTAAAGCACTTAAAAACGATTATAAAGGTGTTTCAATTTTAAATATTATATCTATTATTATTTTTGTAATATATATTATTTTAACTTTTACTATGTATTAATAA